>JBBQRU010000084.1:0-23517 GCA_038214545.1 Cyanophyceae cyanobacterium
CACACTTAAATTAATTTAGTTTATGGGGTATTTCCTGGGTTTATAATACTCATGAGAAAGGAAATGAGTCGTTGGTCGCCATGGGAGCAACGCGATTTGGTGAGGTTGAGCAAAAAACAAGTAAGCGCTAAAAATCACATCCAGGTGCAAGGTATATTTTTAACTAAGTAAATGTGTAATTGCCTAAAAATTAGTCTTTACGAGGGATCTCAAAAAGATGAATAGCAAGCTATTTGAAGATTGTTAAAAAAACATTAACAAAAAATTTAGGTTACTTAGTATCAATTGTAGCGGGTTGTTCGGCAAATCCGGAATTAAGGTATAAAATTTATCAAGCAGTTTGAAGGTTTGATAAAAGAATTAAAGATAGAATCACAAAAATTATCCCAACTTCCGGCGATCCATTGACAACGAAGATGTAGCATAATTTCAGCATTACTTTTTAACCAAAACTTACCATTTCCTTTCATCCGGAGATTAACTACTTGACGAATTAAACTTTCAACCGCTCCACTGCCAAGAGGGAGTCTTTGCTTCGCAACTTCGTTATATTTTAAAATCCGGCGTCGGTAAGCTTTTAAAATGTAGTTTCGTTCTCGTAACAAAATTTTGTGGCGTTCTCCAGTAGCTGATAATATCAACTCAGTCATGTTTCTCATTAAATTCATTGTCTGACCCTTTTTTAAAGTTTTACGAGCTTTTTTAAACCATTCTTGACGCTCATCATTTATGCTAAAAGCAGCATCCGCAAAATCTTTTAAATGTGATGATGCATGATAAAAATCTAGTAATTGATAAGTTTCATTTTCGCCTTGTAGCTTCTTTAATAAAGGGGGAATATGTTTCCAGATCCATTCAGCACCATCTGCAATCAATAAGACCTGTTTTGCCTGACTAATACCTAAATTAACCAAATACATTTCAAGAATTTCTAAGAATGCTTCATATCCTTCGTATGTACCATCATTGGTAATAAAAGTATTCGCAGTTTTTGTTTTTTCCCCTTGCTCGTCCACTATATAAATAGTTAATAACTTTGGCTCAATCCATTCTCCTGTAAAGCCTCGACGGTTAGTTTTAAGTTTACGTCTTCCTTTGTTCGGTATCCGAATACGTGTACGTCCACCGTCTACAGCAATTACAACACGTTGATCTTTCAGAATATTTAAGGCGCACAAATTGTCGGACTTTAAATCATTTAGCTTTTGATTACGTAAATCTATTCCGATCTGACCAAAGTAATATGTTAGTCTTTCTATTCGTTTTAGGCTAACATTTATTCCCCAATCAATCAATGTTGTACGTTTGTATTCAAATGATCTGGCAATTGTACCATATTGAGCAATCTTTGATAAAACAATAGGGGTTAAGCCCTCAGACATTCCTAAATATCTTAAGAAAGGGCAAAATCCTTCATGCAAAGATTGTTTATTTGTAAGGATTCAGGTCTAAGAGTGGGAAATCAGAGAAGGCATTAAAAAGTCACAAGAATGGGCAAACAAAGCATCACGGAAAAAAGCCATTGCACTTCGGCTTTGAAACCGACAAGTTTGGATGACAGATAGCAAATCAGCGGTTTGTTCAAAACGAGACATTGAACGGGAACCACCAGATATTTTGCGCTTAGTCACAGCCAATCTGAGAGAGCGTTCCGCTAAATTATTATCTGGAGGGATCTCCGGATGATCGAGGAAATACCACCATTGATGAGCCTTGTCCCTCAATGAGCGCAGTAAAAGCCCAGCGGCATAACCAACATGACCAAGCCAAGTATTTAATAATTTTGATAATCTAGTTTTAAAGTCGCTAGCCTAGGAGTAATATTCGATTGAATCAGGCTGCTCGCGCCATTGTCGGTGTTGTCGGAATGCCTCATCAATTAGTTGCAAGAACGCCTCTGCAACCACAGTGTTATTGCCATGACTAATTTTCAGGACTTTCTTAAAATGTCGTCTCAGATGTGCCAGACATTTTTGCTGCGCTCCGACAACACATCCGTTATAAACGCTGAAATCATCAGAACTCAACACCCCTGCAAACTCATTCCCCAGCATTGTCTCTAATTCGGCTCGACTCCGAGTATCCGCAGCGTGAAACAGACAAAAATCTTTACCTGTCGCAGTCCACAACCATTCTTTGACTCCCTTTACACACCAAGGTGTTTCATCCACATGGACGTTAGCCTGTAACGGTGCCCATTCCCACAACAACTCAACGGCTGTCTAAGAGCGAATCAGCAACCCGCGCATTCGTGGCGATGTTTTGTGCCCGTCCCAATTTCAATCCCACCTAGTTCCCACAGCAATTCTTGTTGTTTTTCATAGGACATGTGCCCGTAATTACCTAACCATACCAGTAATGGTTGTGTTCGTTGATGCTCAAGTCCTGTCCTGGCATTATGCCTGCTGCTTGTGCCCCGCTGACCACGGCTCCACATTCAAGACATTGACATTTTGCTCGCTGATATTCCACAACAACGAGTAGGGTTTAGCCGCTAAACACGCAACTTGCTGCTTGTTATAACCAATTATTTCGCTTAATTCTGTGCTGCCACAGTGCTCGCATTCGTGAGGAGTACTTATCTCATACCTATCTAAAGAGTCCAAATCCTTTTCGCGTTTTGCCAACATGTCCTGGCTGTCCACCCGGATGAACGCTTCTCTTCTCCCTCTTCCGTCTTCTCAACTTTGGCAATTCTGATTTCTCCAACAGGTCGCTTGAAGGCGGTTTTGAGGATGTTTTACTATTTGTTGACTGTTTTTCTTTCAGATGAGTCGATTTCTTGTTCTAGTTTTTCTATGAGTTTCTGTTGTCGTAGTACAAGTTTGACCAGTGCCTCATGGCTCCACTGCTCTACTATCTCTTGCTTAAGTGCTTCAAACTCTTTTTCTTCGCTCATCTCTCTACATTACCAGATTTCTCCGCTCTGAACTATTTTTGACCTGAATCCTTACAACACGAAAAGCCACAATAACAACTAAAGCATCATAAGCAACAGTTTCTGACTTAAATTTTTTAAACTCTTTTTGTTCTGGCTCGGTGTCATTAGGTAGTCTCATTAAAGCCAAGTCTACTTTTCTCTCATTAAGTAGTCTGAAGACATTTTTTCTGGATTGAAAAACATTTTGTTTAGGAGTACCTGCAACTGTAGATTGATTACCCTTTTTTTGAGATTTTATCGATTCTTTTTGTCTCACATCCTTTGCTGCTTGACTGTTTAAGTCATTTTTATTGGATTGTACTGGAAGAATTGTGAAATTACCAGAACGAAAGTTTAACACGTCAAACATGTTAGATCTTTGGTAGTGGTAAATATGTAGTGATAATAAGTTTAGGCATTACAGCAAGAATTATAATGATGAATGAAATACCAAATAGCACCAATATGGTTATCTAGCCTTTTAGAGAAAGATAAAGTCTTTCTAACCAATCTAGAAATTCTTTGGCGCATTGTATTATTAAATCGCTCAATATGATTAGTTTTGCCACTTTCTTTACCTACTGCTTCGTGACGTTTTGGGGGAATAACTTTTTGGTAAGCAGCCCAAAAATCAGTATAACAGACAGCACATTGACGATAAACTGGTGGTAGAGAATTCCATAATCCGATACTCTCCATCTTCGCTACGATCACCAATATAAACACCGACTATTTCTCTAGTTTTTTTATCCAAGGCGCGAGCCTAATCCATTGCTTGTTGCTTTTACGACCTACAAATGACCAAGCCTCATCACATTCGATAGTCAATTTACCCCTTTTTTTTGCTGAAACGTTTACCTGTTGAGGAACTTGAGCATATTTATTAAAAACACATATTGTTGTAACCAAGTCTTTGAGACACGGGCAGATCGAGCAATACCAGCCAGAGGTATTTTTTCAAGTAAAAGTCGCTCAATCAGTTCGTCGGGTCTCTTGGTTAATAATTTTATTAGTTGGATTTTCTACAAACTGTCTTTTACAGTTCTGGCACTGGTATTTTGGTTTTTGATTATGGATTTTGCCGTTTTTGACAGTGTGTTGACTTCCGCAATTAGGGCAAGTAGGTTTGGATGCTGACATAAAAATTAAAATAGTTGATTTTTTCAACACTGGGACTCTATTAAATGTATCACATTCTGGCTAAATCATACATTTTAAAAAATCATGCTTATTGAACATTTTCATTGATAAATCAAATACATCTTAAAGTTTTAACAACAAAACAAGAGAAGTTTGAGCTAGTAAATAACATTTTTCACTACATATTTACCACTACCAACTTATGTAAGTTCAATTAGAGGGAAAGTTGCTCAGACTCTCTCAAACTTTATTGAGTATATTGCTATCTTCAAGAAAAAGCAAACACCTAACTAATTTTTTTTTACAGCATGAGTAATTATTTAGCGATCGCGACTGTAACTGCAACGTTACAACGTATTTTGCAGACAGCGATTCAACAAGATGTTCAGGGTTCGCGAGTTACTAATGTCAAACCAGATGCTAATGGTAGTGGAACTCCTGAGGTTGGCGTAAATATTTACATGTATCAAGCAACACATAATCCTGATTGGCGCAACGCGGATTTACGTACACGTCGCCCAAAGGGGGAGTTAGGTAAACAAGCCCAAGCCGGAATAGACTTATTTTATTTAATGACTTTTTACGGTAATGAGGTAGAGCTTGAACCGCAACGTCTTCTAGGTAGTACCATCCGCACTTTAATAGACAAACCAGTTTTGACTCAAGAGATCATTCAAGACACTGTCAATACCTTTAGTTTTCTCCAAGGTTCTACTCTAGCCGAGCAGGTTGAACGAGTTACTCTCACTCCTATGGCGATGAATACAGAGGAACTATCAAAAATCTGGTCTGTACTTTTTCAGACACCATATATACTTTCCTTCGCTTATCAAGGAAGTACGGTTTTGATTGAAGGTGACAAACCAGGTAAAGTAGCGTTGCCTGTACAAAGTCGAAGATTTTATATTACTCCTAACCAGCCTGTGATTGAACAAGTGGTGTCTAGCGCAGGAGTTAATCAACCATTTGTATTAAGCGATGCAATTACAATTCGCGGCAAAAAGTTGCAGGGTCACAATCTAAAAATTAAAATTGGTGAAGCACTGCTAACACCACAAGAAATCACTGATACACAAATAAAAATTGATTTGTCATCACTACTTATAGAGGAAGTAGATTTACTCAAGGCTGGCGTGCAAAGTTTGCAAGTAATACACGGCACTCAAGATTATATGGGAGACACACCTTCTGGTGTTATTGCCTCAAATATCCTGCCTTTTGTATTATGTCCAACAATAACTACTGATGACGAAGTGGAAGTTTCTCGTATTGAAATTGATAATGATCTCTACAATGCAGAATTGACTGTTACGGTTGATTTAAGTGTTGGGCAACAACAACGAGTATTTTTGTTACTCAATGAGCGAATATCTGCAAATCCAGTATCTTACGTGTTCAAGGCGCGATCGCAGCGTACACAAACACGTTCTCTCATCTTTGTCGTTAAAGACATCAAACCAGGGGATTATCTAGTGCGAGTACAGATAGATGGTGCCGAAAGTTTCTTAAGAACTACGCAAAATTCTGATGAGTATATTAGTCCCAGAGTAGAAATTCGATGACACCTACCACCCAAAATCACCAAGATAATTTTTTCACAGCATTGGCATCAGTACGCCAACACTTAGAAAACTACATCAGTCGCAATCAAGAAGAAAACCTCCCCTCCCCTCCCCCCCTCCCGCACTCCCCCCTCTCCCACTTATGCGCCACCCTCAATCTGTCTGACTTTGAGCGAGATGTTCTATTGCTGTGCGCGGGGATGGAACTCGATCCTGAGTGGGAGAAGTTGTGTGTAGAAGCTAACGGAAATCGAGAGCGTAATTACCCAACTTTTAGCTTGGCAATGTCCGCCTTACCACAACCTTATTGGAATGCGCTGACTTCTGTTTCACCTTTACGGCGCTGGCGGTTGATTGAAATTGGGGATAGTAATGCCATTACTACCGCTCCATTAAGAATTAATGAGCGGATATTACATTATCTTATGGGTGCGCCACATTTAGATGAGCAATTGTTAGGGATAGTCGAGTTAGTGATGAATTGTGGGGCGATCGCTAACACCCTGGTAGACTCCCATCAGAAACTAGCTGAACAAATAGTCACAACTTGGAGACAAGCACCACCACCTTACCCAATAATTCAGCTATGTGGAGACGAAGTTACTAGTAAACGGTCAATAGCCGCCACTGTTGGCAAATTACTTGGACACGACCTATACGCCATTTCGGCTCGAAAAATCCCCCAAAACAACCAGGATTTTTATCAACTCCTACAGCTATGGGAACGAGAAGCATCTCTAACAGAGTCAGTCTTGCTCCTAGATTGTGATGAGATTAGTAATAGTGATAATACGCAGGACAATACAATCAAATCTTTTATCGAACACATAAATAGTCCGTTAATTGTCACCACAAGAGATAAATACCCTCCCAGACAGCGCACTATCATCACATTTGATGTCCACAAACCCACAAAGATCGAACAGCAAACCATTTGGCAACAAGCACTAGGCGAAACAACCGAATTAAACGGCTTCGTCAATACCCTAGTCTCCCAATTCAACCTCACCGCCCCAGAAATTCACGCCGCCTGCGCCAAAGCACGAGGAAGTACCAATACTCCCCCCTCCCCCCCTCTCCCCCTCCTCTGGGATAGCTGCCGCGCCCAAGCACGCCCAAAATTAGACGATTTAGCACAACGCATTATCCCGTCAGCCTCTTGGGACGATATTGTCTTACCAGAAGCACAACTTCAGACATTGAGGACAATTGCCGCCCACGTCCGCCAACGAACCCATGTATATCAAAAATGGGGATTTGCTGACAAAGGAGGACGAGGTTTAGGCATTAGCGCCTTATTTTCTGGAGTCAGCGGCACGGGGAAAACCATGTCTGCCGAGGTTTTGGCGCAAGAATTGCAGTTAGATTTATACCGTATTGACTTAAGTGCGGTTGTCAGTAAATATATAGGAGAGACAGAAAAGAATCTAAGGCGAGTATTCGATGCCGCCGAAACTGGAGCGACAATTTTGCTGTTTGACGAGGCTGATGCCTTGTTTGGCAAACGGTCTGATGTTAAAGACAGTCATGACCGCTACGCCAACATGGAAGTCAGCTACCTGTTGCAGCGGATGGAAGAATATCAAGGTTTAGCCATCCTCACAACAAATTTAAAAGATTCAATTGATACGGCATTTCTCCGGCGTATCCGATTTATAGTCAAATATTCTTTTCCTGACGCCAGTCAGCGCGAAGAGATTTGGCGGCGAGTTTTTCCGAAAAATACGCCTTTAAAGGATTTGGATTTTGCTAAGTTGGCGAAATTAAATGTCGCCGGAGGTAATATTCGTAACATTGCTTTGAATGCAGCCTTCATCGCCGCTGATACTGCGGAGGCGGTAGAGATGAAACATATCAAAGCCGCAGCGGAGGGTGAATATAGCAAGTTGGAGAGGACAGTCACCGATGCGGAAGTTAGAGGGTGGGTGTAAGGAAGATTTTGGATTTTAGAGGACTGTAAACTAACGCTCAAGCTTCACACTGCTGCTGCTTGCTTTTTCTCAACAGACTCTACATTTTTGGGAATCTTTCCTTCTATGATACTCACCAGATACTCCCGACTCAGAGCGCGATCAGTATTCTTTGCATTGCACCTTATCTGTCTATTTGCCCGAATGTAAATTTTTGTGCATCGCTAATCTACTTGTTGAAACAATTCGTAATTAAGATTTCAGCACTTGATCTAGCAGTTTTCTCGCTCCTTGAGCTTTAGCCAGTGCTATATGATGGTCGTTGTAGGCGCGAGCAAGACGAGAAAGACCACTCACGCCTATTTTAAGTTGCTCAAGCTCATCTCCACCAACTAATTCTCCATCGAGCATACGCCCGATTAAAGGTTTGATATCTCCTACTTCCTGTCGAACTTTTTGGAGCTTTTCTAGCGTACTCAGTAAAGTTTTAAGAGAGTTTAAGATATCGTCAATTACAAGAGCACCCTCCACTGGTTCAGACGAATCTTTAACTGCCACCGCGTCTTCAAAGTCTTCAGCTAAGGGCAAAATAGCATTGGCTTCAGTTTTCACCCCGTTTATCTGTGTCATCAAAGTTTCCTCAAGAAAATCCTCTTAGTTTATCACTATTGCTGCGCTCGCAAAGAGATATCTGCTGAACCTTGCTCCAACTGCTGCGATTGAGTTGCCTAGTCTAGAAGTTATAATTTTTACTATAAACTGGAAATCTATGGGTAATTCTAGGTGGAAGCGACTGTTATGTGGAGTTGCGATAGCGCTAGTATCTGCGATTGCAATTAGCGAGATAATTTGTTGGTTGGGTTTTTCACTCGCGCCATTACCACCGAAATCCGGAAATTGTGTTGTTTTGGTGCTTGGCTATCCCTCAAAAAACGACGGTACACCCGATCCGGTACAAGAATTGCGGGTTGAGTTTGGTGTCAAAGCTTATCGCCAAAACAATTGCAAGCGTTTAGTTTTTTCTGGTGCTGCGGTAGCAAATAAAACCATAGAAGCGGCAGCTATGTCTAAGGTAGCTATTAAGCAGGGTGTACACTCAAACCAGATAATCCAAGAAACACATGCAAGGAACACATGGGAAAATATCAAATTTTCCATACCCTTATTGGAAAAATACGATCGCATCCTCATTACCTCAGATAGTCTTCATGCATATCGAGGAAAACGATATTTATGCAAGCAACGTCCAAATCTTTGCGATCGTGCCTTTGTTGTTGTTAGTTATAAACCATTCGCTCTTTTGTGGTGGAAAGTACCTGCTGTCCTGCATGAGCTTTTTGCTTGGATACAGGATTTTATTCACTAATTTAATATTTTGAAGATCTTGGTCATGTTTCAACCTAACCTACTAGGCTACCAAGCTTACTACTGATCCTGCGTCTCCTGTAGCACCTGTGTACAGTTGATGGGATAAAGTGCCATAGCTGAAGATCATGTCATCAATTCGCTGCCGCAACTCCTCAAGGTTCATTAGTTCTGCTTCGTCTCCTTCTGTACAGACTGAAATAATATGGTGTTTATTTTGATCCCAGAAACTAACCGCAACCAGAAACTCAGTTTCTCCCGAACCAGCCCATATCTCCGTCAAACTCCCTACAGTCTGTGATATTCCGGCAATTTTCTCAGAGGGAGAAACCACTAATTGTTCCCTCGGTTCTAGTTCAAAGCCTGCAAATAAACCGTTGGTTGCGGATAGTTCCTGAAACTGTACTGTATCTTGCTCAACCAGCAATTCAAAGTTTCTACTATCTGTGAGGGTAAATAACAGGGTGTCCATTAGTGGTGACGCATCGTTGTCTTGTACTAGCGCCACTCTAGCAAGGGAAGCGATCGTTTGCCCTAGCAATGCTTGAAACTGTCCTTTTAATCTCCCCATCCTAAAGCGGCTCCTTTTTCAGCTTCTAGAAATGTAACGAATTCACCGTTAGATTGTCGAATGACAATCGCGTTGCCTTTTCGGCTCCATAGCGCATCAGCAAAAATCATATAGCGTTGTTGTCGAGTCTCTCCAGTCATTATAATCTCTTCAATAAGTGTTTTAATTTGTTGTTGTCCTTCAGCAGAAGACACTTTGCCAATCGCGTTTTCGCCGGTAGTCCGACGAATTTGTTCAGCATGCTTACGAAACTTCTGCAGGTAATTCTTGCCGTAACTCACATTTTGGGGAAACGATTTAGGAATACCCGTACCCGTACCCGCCTGATCCTCTAAATCTGCCATCAGTTAATGTAGAAAACTTTACCCATACTCGCCCCCAGAATCCATAACTGGATATGGATTTCCTCTTAACTACCAGTAACTAACTCTTCCTTAATTTTTTCAGCCTGTTCTCTTTTCAACTCATCAAACCAATTACCATCTAAACTCTTATCTCGGCGATTAAACTCATCCAATAATGTAAAAAAACACTCAAAACCATCTTTTTCATGATGGCAAAAAAGCATAATTATCTTTGCCCAAGAATTAGAAGTAGAGACATGATATTTTTTCTGTAACCAAAGCTGAAAATTTTCATGGAAATCATCTTCCCATTCAGTCGGTTCAATATCTAATTCTCCCCTGGCAAATTCATACCCCACCAGAAAATGAAATAAATCGCTTACCGAAGCTCTACCTATATATATCCCTGGCTTAGCTTTTATTTTTTGCAAAATTTCATACAGTCCACTCATGTTAAAACTCCATTACGACTTACAAAACTAATTTATAAAGGCAACTCCTCAATTATAAATTGCTCGCTCGGACAGTGGAAATCTTTAATCCAATCTTCTTTTGCCAATCCTTGCGTTGATAGATTATCAAATACTAGCCCGCGAACTTCCACACCATAATGCTTACCATTAAATGTAATCGACTCATCTACTCCTCGATGCTGCCAGCGCGTACTTAGAATATAATATTCTCTACGCTTTTTCGTTTTAATCAAAATAACTTTCTCCTCAACATTATTGGCTTGTAACCATTGCACCAGTGCTTTCGCGCACTCATCACATTTACACAAACCAAATTGTCCAACTATTTCACCAACGGCTTGATAAATTTTCTCATCAGATAACCGACTCACTTACACACCCCAATAATCAAGTAAATACAAAAATAATTAAATTGTATTATCGCTCTTACCAGCAGTTACTTCAACCGTTCACTGTCATTGAGCTGCTTTAACTGCTCCGTTACTATATCAGGGAGTTTCAAATCGAGCACCTCATACTTCGGCAATTGCTTGCCGCGCCATCCGTAACTGGGCAACGGATATCACCATTAAACACTATCTCCATCCCAATAGAGTAAAATGAAAATTCAGTCAGTTCCGCGAGATGTCCGATGACTATCCTTGACCGCCGTCGTCAAATTCAACAACAGATTGCTGAAATTAAAATTAATTAAAAGCCAATATAGTTCATTTAAAGCTCAAATAGCTGTAAATTAGGTATTTTTCCTAAAAATGGCAAAATAGTGCATTTCAGATAATTTTTCTTGGCGAGCCAAAAAACGCAAAGTATTGAGATATTCAAAGCAGTTGCTTGTACTCTTAGCATTAAACTGCGCTTGCCGAACTTAAAGCATCGTACAAAACAAATCTACTCTTATTTAAAAGTACAAAAACACCGTTATCTTTGATTAAATCTCCAATACAAATAACGGCTAATCGCTCGACATAAGCTGTCCGTGCCAATTGATATTCTGCTGGTGTCAAAAAAGTATAAATGTGCTGAGGTTTGCCTATCACAAATCCCATAATAATTACATTAAAAATGTGGCTAGATTCTGTAAGTTGAATTACTATACCTTGAATTTGTATATTGGGGATATTTGTAACTAAATCACTCACTATATCCAGTTGAGAGCGTCCTTCAGCTTTTTCCAACGTTTCCAAAATTTCAGCCATCCGTAACGCAAAAGATCTTGTTTTTGGGTTGAGTGGTAAGTTAATATCAAATTCATTACCTAGATCTACATCCAAAATCCAAATCGAATCTTTATTCTCTGGGCTTTCTTCCTGCTGCCATCCTTTTGCAATTAGGTAACTTGTTAATTGCTGAGGATCTAGATTAGAGAGAATATTAGGGTCGCGAATGCTAACTATCATATTGATTCTCCGGCTGCAATTCTTTGCATAAGAGTTTTTATTTTAAACTGTACAGCCAAACACGGTTTTACTATTGTCTTGAAGAGTAGCGATCGCTAAATGTACTCTACTTCAAACAAAAAAGGGCTTTCAAGCCCTGAAATACTTACATTCTTTAAAAGGCGGCACCCAGATTTGAACTGGGGGTGAAGGTTTTGCAGACCCTTGCCTTACCACTTGGCTACGCCGCCGGATTACAGTTTTCCATGTTACCAAAATTTTTGAGTAAAAGCTACCCCTTTGGCGAAAAATGTTGATTTCCACAAAGGGGCAATTCCAGCTTAGGCGGAGGGTGGGATTACTTCGTCGGCAAAATTATGCCAGCGGACAAAGTGAAAAGGACCCGCGATCGCTCCCCAAAGGTGTTCGTCGGTTTCTAAATCCCGTCCGCGATCGATGCTGAGCAATTTCTCAGCGTCAATCTCGAATTCATTATCGAGATAAGTATTTTTACCGTTGCGAAACACAATACAGCCTTTACCAGGGATAACTTTGCCTTTAAAGCTGTTACCTGTCCACTCCACGGTCATGTCGCAGCCAGGAAGCTTTTCTAAGCGGTCAGCGGTTAAAGTTTGGAGGCGTTTTGGGTCGCGGGATGCGCCAGCGAATTCTTGTTCCTCTTTGACGCTGTAGTTTTCTAAGAGGATATGGCTCCCAGCATCGCTGAACTTCAAAACCCGCATCCGATAAGGGTTTGTCAGCATATAATCATAAGCCTGTTCTAAAAATAAACTTACCCCTGATAATAGTGAGTGGGGTAGAGGACGCATGCAAACGCGAATATGGGCAAAAAAGGGCGGGTTTTCAAACGCTTGCTCTTGATTGCTGAAATCAGCTGCCATCCAACGAGTCAAGCTGGCAATATCTGTAGAATGAGTCATTTAAAGCTGACAATCCACTTACTGAAAAATAATCTGAACCTAATTTCTATTATATTTTGTTAGGGTCTGGGGAGAATTATTTGTTACTGTTCGTCTTTTAAATATTGGAGAATCAGGTAAAACAGTAATGCTAAAACGCTTGAGTGTCACCGTGACCGCTGCCATCTTGTGGCTAACTTGGAGTTCGGTGATGGTAGCGGCGACAAAGAAACCGCTGAAACAACCGAAACCGCTAGAAGAATTCCCCGTAAATCCACTAGAGATTCAGACAATCGATCCGCTGCTACCGCACTCTGTGAGCAAGCAACCGCTGACTCCGATAGAAAGTCAAAAACTGGAAACAGACCTAGACGATCTGAATCAAAAAGCTACAGCTAAACTAGCCGCCGGGGATAAATTAGATGCTTTTGCCACATGGAATCGGGAATTGCGCCTGCGACGCGCCTTAGGAGTGTTTGCTGAAGTCAAAGCGCTGTCTCGGGTAGGCATGATAGCGTGGCGTGTCAATAATAACCTAGAAGTCCAAGTGATTACCCAACGGTTACAAGCAATTCAAAAGCAAGCTTTATTACAACCCACAACAAATTTAAAACTTTTACAATACCTGGGTGACGCTTACCAACAAGTGCGATCGTCTAACAATGCGTTAATTGTTTATAACCAACTTCTCACCGCCGTGCGATCGCAAGGTGACTCCGCAGCTGAAGCCCAAACCCTCTTAGCGATCGCCCAAGTACACTTAAGCTGGTTTGATTATCCTCAAGCTGCAGCTACTTACGAACAATTACTCACTTTAGCCGCAGCTAAGGGTGATCGCGTGAGTGAACAAAGTTACCTCCAAGAGTTAGCTTTTATTTACGAGCAAGCAAAACAGCCAGAGGAATCAGTAAAAGTACGGGCAAGATTAGCCGAGTACTACGCCAACACTAAAAATGCAACCGAAGTACCAGCCCTAAAGTTAGCTATTGCCTCAAATTACGAATCTTTAGCCAAAACAAATCCCCTTTTAGTCCAAGAAGCCTTTAAAAACTATCAAGAAGCCTATCAAACAGCTTGGGGATTGCAACAATATGCGCGGGCGGCGGATGCATTGCGATCGCTCATCGCCCTATACCGTCAACAAGGACAGCGCGACGAAGCAATTAATACTAGTCAAATCCTGATTCAAGCCGAAGTCCAAGCCACAGATACTTACGGTTTGATGAACGCCTACGACCAAATTGGACAGTTGCATGTAGAAAAAAACGAATACCCTCAAGCTCTAGAGGCGTTTCAAAAAGGGCTAGAGTTGGCGCAACAGTTAAATTATCAACAATCATACTTTACGGAGCAGATTCAAAAAGTGAGCCAAACTCATTAACTCAAGGTAAGTTTATAGTTGCGCCTACTCTCACACATAAAGAATACCGCGCAACTACGAACATTTACTTATGAGCGCCAAACCATTTAGCCGCGACCGCTCCTAAAGCTGCACCCACAACTGGGTTGCTGATAAACTTAAAGATTGCTGGTTGTTCCGCCATCACTTCATGGAAAATGTCTGGATGATTGTGATAAGCGAAAGATGCAAGTTTACTCACATCATCAGCAGTCATGTGGTTAGGGTTGTGACTAGAAAGAGTTAACTGTTTTTCCAGATTACGTTCATCTAGACCTCTTTGTTTAAGGTGCTTGAAGAAACTCCGTGCAACATCATTGCGCTCGTTAGGCTGAATATGACTGATCGCCTTTTGGAGTTCTGGTTCCATCTGACTGGGAGAGACACTGTCGTGATTTAACGCCTTACGGAATAATTGGCGACGTTCATCATGAGATGAGCGCTGAGCAAAATCATCGAAAGTTTGATATTGTTTTGTCGGGTCAGAAGGGACATCATCGAGAGATTCCACATTACCACCAGCCAGATCATTCATGATTTGGCGTTTGTATTGTTCGCTGCTAGTCATTTGTTTCTCCTAGTTTGAAATTAAATTGCAAATTCGTTCCAGATATTACACAGCTTCGATTCAGAACCTAACTGTACTTAACTTGCTTAGACTGAGTATCGTACTGAGCCGTTAAAATCAGTTTTTTGTCAGGCGCATATACCAAAACTGTTAAATCCTGGTTGGGGAAATTTTTGTGAAATCCTTGAACCAAAGATTTAGTTAAAGTTTGGACTTCGTTCGCTTTTACCTGAGGCGCAATCACAACACCTAACTTGTTATTGTCGCGCACGTAAGCGTCACTAATTAGACCTTTACTTGCTTGGACAACCCAATTACCAAATTCCTGTCCTGTTGCAGTACTACCCCGTTCCAGTTGGGTATAGTCTGCACCACGACTAATCGTTGGCATGTTGGTGGGTTGTTTAGCCTGAACTGCGCCACTGCAAGCTGTAGTTACGGTCAAAGCTAAAACCAGGACAAAAGCCATCAAAATTTTGCGGATTTGTTGAATTGCTGTCACTTTGTTCTCCTTAATTAGCAATTTTGGTGAGTGAGTTAAGAGACTTGCAATCAAGCAGAGATTTTTCCTCTCTTACTAATTGCTTTCATAAATTGAACCTGTTATTTCAACTCATGCTCTACCTATTAGTGTAGAAAATAGCAAATATACTTCATCCCTCTAGAGAAGCAATAACATACAAAAACGTATATACCTTAATCTAGAGATTAAAGTTACTTATTTAATTCTTTTGACGAGAAACTAATATTTTCGCCTTTAGCTTATAGCCTAGGTTCAACTTGTATGTATCTAAAATTCTGAATTTACAGTGAAATGAGATGAAATTCTAACTTTAGCTTGAGTTATGAAAATTTTAACTTTATTTTTTAGTTTTACAGACAAAGTTGAAGAGGGAGCATCTCACTTTATTCTATTTTATGAATATTGCCAGTATTGCAAATGACAGCCAGTTCCGGCGACAGCTACCGCCGCCAGATAATTATCAGCAGGGACGATTTCTGTAAGACTCCAGTCTGTAGATGTCTGCAATCTGGCGGGTGCTTCTGGAGTGAGAGAAACTTCTATTTGTTCTAATTGCGATAATCCATCTCCGGTGGCTTTGAGATAAGCTTCTTTACAAGTCCAGTAGCGAAAAAAAGTTTCTGCTTGCTGTTGTGGAGGAAGCGATCGCAAGACTACAGATTCTGTCGGTAAAAAAAATCGCTTAGCCAACTGTTCCAAATCAGACATCGGACGCATATATTCGATATCAACACCAACTAAGCGATCGCGTGTCACTGCATATAGTGCTAAATTTTCTGAATGAGACAAATTAAACGAAAATTGACTCGATACCAACATTGGCTTACCCCGACTGGAGTAGGCGAATTGCACTTTTTCCGGTTCAATCCCCAAATAACGACCCAAAATGGTGCGAAGTATCCCGCGACCAGCAATGTAACGATGGCGATGTTGCTCAAAATAAAATCGCTCAGCCCGAGCCTGTTCGTCGCTAGAGAGAGTTTGTGCCAATTGTGGCAACTGTGCGGCACTAACGTCAAGGTGAGCCAGAAAGATATGGACTTCATCGGTGGATAAAGTCAAATTGAGCGGCATAGGTAGCCACGAATTAATCATCACTGGATACTGCGCCTCAATTAATACTTTATCCGTGGATCTACATAAGCATTTAAGATATCAATCAAAATGCTCGCCAAAACCACGATCGCGGCAAAAAATACGAGTACACCCTGAACTGTAGGATAATCGCGTAAAGATATGGCCTCATACAGCCGATTTGCGAGTCCTGGCCAAGAAAATGTCACCTCAGTCAAAATCGCCCCGCCAAGTAGAGAAGCAAAAGTCAAACCTAACACTGTAATCACCGGAATCAAAGCATTTTTCAGCGCGTGGGACACTAAAATGTTGTATTCAGAAATCCCTCTCGCTCTCGCTGCTTCTACGTAATCTGCCCGCAAAGTTTGTTTCAAATTAACCCGGACAATCCGCTCAAAAATGCCACTCAGCAAAATCCCCAAAGTCAAACTCGGTAAAGCCAAATGGTGCAAAGTGGCAAAAAATTGGCTGAGGTTTCCACCCAAGAGACTATCTATTGTATACAACCCAGTGATATGAGTCGGTGCTGGTAAATTAGGTGGAAAGCGGTTAGCACTAGGAAACCAACCAAGTTGAACTGAGAAAACCAATTGCAGTACCATTCCCACCCAAAACATCGGTAGCGAGTAAGTAATAATCCCAAACAGACGCCCGCCAGCATCCAAAAATGTGCCAGGACGGGAAGCAGAAATCGTACCCATCGCCACACCGACAACTACAGCGATCGCCATACTACACACTGCTAACTCGACTGTCGCCGGAAAGTATTGTCCAATAACCTCCCAAACCCCTTGTCCCCGACTGGTCAAAGACGAGCCTAAATCGAGATGCAGCAGACTTCCCATGTAATTGAGATATTGCTGCCATAAAGGTAATGATAAACCGAGTTGTTCTCGTAGTGCTGTCTTGGCACTTTCTGGCGCATGAGAACCAAGAATCGCATCTGCAGGATCTCCCGGCGTCGCCCGTAGGAGTAAAAATACAACTGTGGTAATTGTCCACAGCATCAGCGGCGCGAGGAGGAAGCGGGTGGCAATGTAGTATTGTAGGGCTTTTGAGCGAGACATAGGGAAGGGGGATTTTTACTTTTTGATTGTGCGATAAATCAGATTCTGGGTGGGGTCTAGCTGGACACCATTTACACCTTTTTGGGCAAAGACATAATCTTTTTGTTGCCACAGGGGGATGTAAGGTAGATCGTTGGCGGCGATAGCTTGGATATCAGCAAAGATTTTTTTCCGGGCTTCGGGATTTTGTTCTTTCCGCTGCTGATCGATTAATTGATTCATGCGATCGCTATAGTAAAAAGAACCTTGAGATTGACTGCCACCATCTTCACATCCTTTCGCCTCTGATCCTTTAGAACAAGACAAAAATGGTTGGATGTAATTATCTGGGTCTAAAAAGTCGGGATACCAATCTAGCAATGCCGCTGGGTATGTACCTTTGGTAATATCCTTGAAGAAAGTAGCACCATCAACGACTTTCACGTCAAATTCGAGGATGCCATCCATTTTTTGAGTAGCGTAGGCTTTGAGTGTTTGCGCTGCACCAGCCCGAGTCGGTGAACTAGAAGGATACCAGATTTCTACCTTTGCCGGATTGGCTTTGGAGTAACCCGCTACAGTTAATAATTGTTTAGCTTTATCAACATTGCCATCACCGTATTTATCCTTAATTAGCGGTAGCGAAACGTCGAAAGTTGTCGGGATCATGCTGTATAGTGCGGTAGCTTGATCGTACAAAACTCGTTGATTAATCAGTGGACGGTCAACCATTGAAGCGATCGCTTGTCTGACTTCGAGTTTATCTAACGGCTTTTGATTTCGGTTCAGCACCATGTAACTAGTGACACTACCCTTTGCCGAAATCGATTGCCAATCACCTTTTTTCGCACTATCCTCTAAACTGCGAATTTGATCGGGTTGAAGAGATAGGTAAGCAACGTCAATAGAATTCGTGCGGAAGGCATTATATAAATTAGCTGGACTACTTTGAATTTGGAGATTGATCCCTTTATTCGCCGGCTTTTCTCCCCAATATTTGTCAAAAACATCAAATTTCAGCGAATCGGGTCCAAAATTTACCAATTTATAAGGGCCAGTCCCGACAAAAATATTTGGCTTAAATTTGCCTGTACCAAGTTCATAAGCTTTGGGTGAAACTGCACATGTACCGGAAAATGCTAACAGCGACGGAAAAGCGGCAAATTGTTTTTTCAGTTTGATGGTTAACTCATTATCGCCGCTTGCTTTGACCGAATCTACAAGATCAGATAATAGAAAAGAGGGTTTACCACCATTTTTGATAAAACGTTCCAGACTAAACTCCATTGCTTTAGCGTTGAAAGGAGTACCATCGTGAAACACGACACCTTGACGTAAAGGAATAGTGTAAGTTAAACCATCTGCACTTACTTTCGGCAAAGCTGTCGCCAACTGAGGTTTAACTTCAGTGCTTCCAGGTGGGTAAGCATACAAGCGATCGCTCATATTGTAAACTAAACCCAATGACGCCAATTCATACGCGTCAGCCGGATCGAGGGTGCGAGGCTTCTGAGTCGTACCGACAGTTACCCGACCGTTACCTGCCACAGTTGTGGTTGTCGATGTAGTTGTAGTAGTCTGCGGACGGCTTGTACAACTAATAACTAAAAATAAACAGACAGAGAATAAAGAAAGGTATTTTGTAAACTTTCGCCACTGTAAGCCGGGAAACCAGTTCATGATGTTGAAATTTTTGATAATGGTCAGCAATTGTACTATATGGGTAGGAGGGTTCCCACAATTAATTTTCTAGTTATTTAGGCGATGGAGCGTCTTTAATGTTCCACATGATGAGAATATAATTAGATGTCGGCTATACAGAATACAGAAACTCATATCTTGTATCACGACTTTTAAGCATAATTACCTAGTTACGTTAGCTGCGTAAATATTTCATGACACAACTTGCTCCGATTAAACTCGAAGACGGTACTTTGATTTGGATTGAATCCACAGATGTCACTACATCTAGTGAACAAGGGTTCCAAGGTGATGATTTTCCACCGCAAATTAGGCAATTACAGACGGTTGAAGATACCATTCGGGCATATACGAACTACACGCTGAATGCTTTTAAAACAGTCGCCAACGCGAATATCGATCGAGTCGTCCTCGAATTTGGCATCAGAGTTGGCGGTGAAACTGGGATTCCCTATATCACAAAAGGCACGGCTGAAAGTAATCTCAAAATTACAGTAGATTGCTCGTTTCCTAAATTGAATAATATAACGGAAAAGATTTAGCTTCTCTAGGCTTGACATAAACGCGCTGTTGTGGATCTAACTTTAACTCATCAAAGCGATCGCGTGTTAAATGCGCTGTCACCATTTGACCATCATCTAAAATCAATTCCGCCTGTACTTCCCAACCGAGATGAATCAAGCGGTTAACTCTGGCGGGAACCGATGTGCCGTTAGGGCTTGTTTCCACCACTATATCTTGCGGACGGAGAAACATTTCGTGGTTTGCCGAATCAAATCCATTCCCTTGGAAAATGCGACTCGTACTAGGTAAGACATTGACTGGTCCAATAAAACTCATCACAAACGCCGAAGCCGGATGATCGTAAATTGCGGCTGGTGAACCAATTTGTTCGACTTTGCCTTTATTCATCACGACAATTTCATCCGAAACTTCCATTGCTTCTTCTTGGTCGTGGGTGACAAAAACGGTCGTGACATGTACTTCATCATGCAGGCGACGCAACCAAGCGCGTAAATCTTTGCGAACTTTGGCATCAAGTGCGCCGAAAGGTTCGTCTAATAACAATACTGTTGGTTCTACAGCTAGCGCTCTTGCTAATGCTACCCTTTGGCGTTGACCACCAGACAGTTGTGATGGGTAGCGATCGCCAAGTCCACTTAATTGCACTAAATCTAATAACTCAGCTACTCGCGCCTTCACCTTTGCTTTAGGGATTTTGCGGATATCTAAACCAAAAGCGATATTTTCGCGCACGCTCATGTGCTTGAATAAAGCATAGTGTTGAAACACAAAGCCAATATTTCGTTCTTGGACGCTTTGATGGGTGGCATCGTTACCAGTCAGGAGAATTCTGCCGCTATCTGGCAACTCTAAACCCGCAATCAATCGTAGCAGGGTGGACTTACCCGACCCAGATGGACCAAGCAAAGCCACAAGTGAACCTGATTTAATTTCTAAGCTGACTTGATCAACCGCCTTAAAACTGCCAAATTGTTTGGATACGTCTTCAACTATTATGCCCACTTCCAACCTCTGTAATTAATCTACGGTTAACTGATAGGATTACCGCTTTTACTTATAATAGATGCAAAATATCACATTAGCAGGGTGTGGGGGATAGGGTGTGGGGTATGGGGTTTTAATTTCAAAATGTTAAACTGTGTTGCAATTCGTTATTAACTGGCGGGAGTAACGTCAGACGGTGCCTAACTCCGTGATAACATCACCGGATGTAGCCACAAGCAATTGGAGAAGAGCTTTGACACTAAGGGTTGCTGTTATTGGCTCAGGTCCCGCTGGTTCCTCTGCCGCCGAAACACTGGTAAGATCCGGGATTGAGACATTCTTATTTGAACGCAAGCTAGACAACGCCAAGCCTTGTGGCGGTGCGATTCCACTATGTATGGTAGCTGAATTCGACCTACCGCCACATATTATTGATCGCAAAGTGCGGAAAATGAAGATGATATCGCCGTCGAATCGCGAAGTCGATATCAACTTGATCAAAGAAGATGAATATATTGGCATGTGCCGTCGCGAAGTGTTGGATGGTTTTATGCGCGATCGCGCGGAAAAACTTGGTGCTAACCTAATCAATGCCACCGTCCATAAACTGGATTTTCCCGTCAGCAAAAGCGATCCCTACACGATCCACTATGTAGATCACACCGAAGGTGGATCGCAAGGCATCGCCAAAACCTTGAAAGTAGATGTGATTATTGGTGCTGATGGCGCAAATTCTCGCATCGCTAAAGAAATGGATGCTGGGGATTATAACTATGCGATCGCCTTCCAAGAACGCATTCGCCTGCCAGAAAAACAAATGGCATATTACAATGACCTAGCAGAAATGTACGTGGGCGACGACGTTTCCACCGACTTCTACGCTTGGGTTTTCCCGAAACACGATCACGTAGCAGTCGGTACAGGTACAATGCAGGTACATAAAGCCAGCATTAAACAACTCCAAGCCGGTATCCGCGCCCGTGCTGCCAAAAAACTAGCCGGTGGTAAAATCATTAAAGTGGAAGCACATCCGATTCCCGAACATCCGCGTCCACGTCGAGTTGTTGGTAGAATCGCCTTAGTTGGAGACGCCGCCGGTTACGTCACCAAATCTTCTGGAGAAGGCATTTACTTCGCCGCCAAGTCAGGACGGATGTGTGCCGAAACAATTGTCGAGTTGTCAGAAAAAGGCACTCGGATTCCCACAGAAGCTGACCTGAAAGTCTATATCAAGCGTTGGGATCGGAAATACGGTCTCACCTACAAAGTATTAGACATTCTCCAAAACGTCTTCTACCGTTCCGACGCTACTCGGGAAGCGTTTGTGGAAATGTGTTCCGATATGGATGTGCAGCGACTGACATTTGACAGCTACTTGTATAAAACAGTCGTCCCAGCTAATCCGATTACGCAGCTAAAAATTACGGCAAAAACTCTTGGTAGCCTAATTCGCGGCAATGCCCTTGCACCTTAAAAATAAAGGGATTAGGGAGTGGGGAGGAGAGTATTTACCTTTTTTCCCTGATCCCTGATCCCTTTAATGAAGTAGAAATCAATTCTCAGTAAAGATTACATAAACATACCAATAATAGGTTGGCATTTAGTCAGTGAATTTACTAGGGTAAGTTAGTTCACTAGTTTAGGCAAACCTGTGATGAGCCGTCTTAGGCTAAATCTCAATTTAAATCCACTTTTTATCACAGTAAAAACACTTGCTTTAAGTGTCATTGTCGCGACTAGTTTTATTAGCCAAGCACAAGCTCAAACCTTCACGGGTAACTCAAGTGGTACTTGGGGTAATCCGACTGTAGGTAATAATGATGCACCGAACTATTCCGGTGTGGGAACAGATACATTCAGCTGGGGTGATCCTGCCGATTTTGGCACGGGTGCAAATGTGCTGACATTTACCGGAAATTCCATCTCGACTCCGATTGACTCAATATTCAAAGTCGGAGATTTAACGTATTTTAATGGCAGTGTTGCCTCAGGAACAACTGTCGATTCTGTACCTTTGAACGTGCTGTTGAATCTTCAAAGTCCTGTGAACAAGGTTGCTGAATATTTTGGCTTTAACTTTGAACTTGTTAGCACCCCTAACACCGGGACTCCTGAAGAAAATGCAGATTTCGTCTATGTTGTCAACAACTTTAGCGATAACACTTTCAAATTAGCTAACACTGACTACACACTGAAACTTACCGGCTTTAGTCAAAACGGTGGAGTAACGAGTGTAGATCAATTTCGTGTGCTAGAAGACCAAAAAACCACAGCCGCGATTTTTGGAAAAATTGTGCAAGTACCGTCTACCGATCCGAGTGCGCTACCAATCAAAGTTCCTGAATCGACAAGCCTTGTCGGTTTATCACTACTCGGCATCTACCTAATTTCTCGTCGGATAATTTCAAGAGTAATTAAATAAATCGCCAAAAAGTTCGTAGTTGCGCTGTCTTCGCACCGGATCTAAAGCGCTGAAGCGCAACTACGAACCTTAATAATTTTTCTATTCAACCATTGACGCAGAAACATCCTCAGTCACCTGTCCAACACCAGGCAATTCTAGACAGTACCCAGCACCATATACAGTCTTGATATAACGAGGATGACGGGGGTCGGGTTCTAATTTAGTTCGTAAGTGGCGAATATGAACGCGAATCGTTTCAATATCATCATCAGGATCGTAACCCCAGACTTCCTTGAGAATCTCACTTGGCGAAACCGTCTGACCGTGACGCTGCAGCAAACAGTGAAGCAATTCAAACTCCAAGTGCGTCAATTTGACAGTATTCGTAAACCAAATCGCCTCAAATCTCTCCGGGACAAGAGTTAGCTGACCATAATTGAGAATTTCGCTATGTTTAGCAGCCTGAGGAATGCGGTCAGTCCGTCGCAGCAGTGCCCGCACCCGTGCTAACATTTCTTCAATTTCAAAAGGCTTAGTCAGGTAATCATCAGCCCCAGCATTAAAACCTTCCACCTTATCCTGAGTTTGACTTAAAGCACTCAACATTAACACAGGAATCTCCGACGTCCGCTCATCTCGGCGTAAACGCTGGCAAACAGTAAATCCATCTACCCGAGGTAGCATCAAATCAAGCATAATCAAATCTGGCTGG
>JBBQRU010000085.1:0-23501 GCA_038214545.1 Cyanophyceae cyanobacterium
GTGCAAACCAACAAGCAATTAAGTTACCTGCTGGCTCAGTATCAAGATAATAGTGATCTTGATGAGCAACTGTGCCCGTAGACTTATCAAAAAACATTGTTTGCCAAACGGTATGCTGCTGACGCTCTGTAATTGTTGTTAAAAGCTGAGATATTGCGCTTGAATAAATGATATTTGCTACTGATGTCCTAAATTTTTTTTGAAACACCAAGTCTGTCGGATTTAAAATTGAGTGTTCAATAAAACCTTGCTCGTTAATTGCGACTTGCTCACTTCTATTTGTATCTTGAGAGCGGTAATAGTAAGATTTTGACAACTTGAACCTTTCATAGTTTTCCATGAAAGAGCTAATTTGGTCATCGGATATGACATTTCTAATCACAACATACCCATTTTCTTGAAAATAAGTCTGAATCTCTGTATTCTGATCTGAAGAAAAAGTTTCCACTTTGTTGTCCCTATAATATATCTTCTATGTACATAACGAAATACATATTTCAATAGTAATAGTATTGCCGTAACTATGGTGTGAATATTAGTGGATCTTTAATACCTCTTTATTTGACGCATATTTTATATAGTTTGTTTAAAGTTGCCTCCAGAATTACTCGCAGAAATTGCATTTTTAGGTACATATAAATGATATACAAGGGATCTGACAGATATCCATTCACTTTAAATTTCGGAATCTTAGAGTATAAATACTATTAAAATTTATGCTGGCATCTGTAGTTTTTTGGAATGTAGAGGTACTTCAACAATATGATGAAACAACATAGAAATCAACAATGAGTATAAAAACAATAAAAATGGCTCATTAATCTTTAAGACTAAATAGACATTTTCCTTTATTAATAAAGTAGAAAAATCTCTGCGGTTCCTAAAAAACTCTAGTATTCTTTGAGCGGGAAGAGAGTATCTTAATAAGTAGGGATCATCAATAAGCGTTTTATCGTTGACTTAAATGATTTAGAATTTATTTTTTTATGCATTTCAGATTCTGCATGTGCGTATTTTTGAGATTGAATTTCTTGCCATTTTATGGCTATCAAGCTGGCGACGAAAAGCATGTAACCAGGTTCTTCCATCTGAGAAAATACCAGACCAAAAACAAATACATTAATGACCAAGAATCTTGAAACATCATCTACACAAACCTTACGCCATACTATAGACCAGATGTAGAGGAAAGAGCCTAGTCCGACAAATCCTAAATCTCCCCAAATACTTGCCCAGCCAAACAGCGGGGAGAATAAACTGGATTTATCGCCAAGCCAACTATTGGTCACGGCATTCCAAACAGCATGAGTAGCAGGATGTACGGTCGATCCTAATGGTGCCAATAGGTTAAAATATTTTTCCAGCATCCATCCTCCCAACCTACCAACAGTGTGACCAGGTCCCAAACCTAGCCAAGGATTTAAAAATGATTTGTAGTATGTAGGGATAATGCGAAATGTTGCAAATTTTAGCCTAGTAGCTTCACCATTGGGGCCGTATATTTCGGGTCTAGTCCAAGTGTTGTATGCTGCAAATTCCGGTAGATTTTGCATACACCACAAAAAAATATAACCCAGCACAAACATAACTATTAAACACTGGATGGCGAGGAAAATATTTTTGAATTTAGTCAGCAACCAAAAGACGGCAGATATGCCAAATACAAGGATTACTTGCTTAGTATCAGATATAATAATATGCCAAAAAGTCAAGAGAGCGACAATGATGCGAAACCAGAGCGGGACACGTTTAGCATTTATCAGATAAAATATACCAAAACTCAAGGAAACAGAGCCACCTACGACGTGTCCTGCACCCTGACCAATGAAAACACCTTTAATGTTATCTTCTGCTCCTATATGAAGTTGTAAATTAAAAATATAGCGTTGTAGGAAAGCAAACAAAAGATTGATAAAAGAAGAAGCTACTATATAAGCTCGAAACATCGCCAATTTTGACGGATTCATGGGAATACTCACGATCGCGGCGATCAGTAGAAAAACTTCACATAAAAATAAAAAATTTAAAATCGCATTAATTATGCCAGCATTATTTACAAATGCACTAGCAATATTAATAATAAAAAATATAAATATAGCAATAATTAGTTGTTTGGTAATTAAAATTTGTTTCCGCTCTTTGACTCGTGTTTTAGTCAGCGTAAAGATACAAAGCGCCGGAACTAATATGAAGTGTAAAAGGTTAACTGTCGATGGAATTTTCACGAGGGTCAGCACAGCCGGAAAAAAGGCTGAGGCAAATGCCACCATGATCAGGGTGGTAAGTTGAATATAGCCGTGACGTTTTTCTATAACTATAGATTCTGCATTCATATATATATATTTGCCAGTGAACTAGTGTTGTTGCTATTGTATTTTCAAATACACAATTACCGGGCTAGAGATACATCGAAGCAAAATTCTGTAATTCTAAGTAATTGATTCCCTTGTATACTAATCATTAGTGGGAAATACTGCCATCCCACAGAGTATATCTTTACACGATGTTTAAAATTGTAAAGCTTAGCTCAAATTACAGTGGGGGATGTGACATTTTTTATTGGTTGTAAACTTTGCGGTATCTTGGGTGTATCAAAAAAAACATGATTCAATTTTAGCGCCTAAGTATACAAGTTTCGCTAACTAACTCATTTAGCACCCACATACAAGGGCAATGTAAAACTACAGGCTGAACGCTTTGGTATAGCTGTATTCGGCAAAGTTTTTGTGATGCCATCTGTGGTTTCTTGAATAATGACTTTGTAATTAGACTCTTGGGCATAGCAGGATTCAGCAATACTGACTGAGACAGACGAGTTTTGATTGATGAAAGCTGCCTCCTGAGTAGGTACTGCCTGAACAGGATATAGTAGACCTCCGAGTATTTCCGTTTTGCCACCGGCTTTTGTTTCTACAGCAGTGCCAGCTTTCTCAGTCTTCAGACCGAGAATCCATAACTTTCCACCATTGTTAACAATCTTTGTGCCTTGGTTTTCTGGGTTCAACTGCCGTGCCCAAACCTCTTGATGATCGAATACCCAGCTTCCTCCCACAATATCTTCTATAAAGAGGCGACCGGCTCCGGTAGTATTTTTGTAGGATTTGCCAGAATTAATGGCGAGATTTTTCAGAACTAGGGTTTTGGGAGAGGCATTTTCAAACCAAGTATAGTTGTCAGAACCGAAATTAGTCAGAAACCTCTCGAAAACTACGACATCCTGATTACCTGCTTCAAAGCGAAAGACTGGACTGGTCTGTGACTTTAATGGATTTATAACTTCCAGGTAAGACTCCAATCCGATGATTCTACGGACGCTACCGCGCACGCGCAAAGTTTTGCTGATTTTATAGCCTCCCATTGGGAAGTAAACTGTAGTTTTACCCGAATCAAGGGCTTTCTGAATCGCATCAGCGTCGTCTTTGTCATCGTTGGCTTTTGCACCATAAGCTTCAACATTTGCCCATGTATTGACATCGTCCCACGGTATAGTTGGGATCTCTTGCACAGGCAGATTTAGAGATGTTTGTATTGAAGGAAACAGACTGTAAATTTGACCCCCAACATACTCTGTCACCTTGTTCCCTGGAATCACTTTGCCACCTTGTTTGATGACTGCTTGATATCCAGATGTAGTGATATTACGGGCAAACAAAATTCCGGCGTTGAATTCAATGGCAGCGTTCCCAGATGAACCACCACTGAAGTTGCCATCAATCACCAGGGTGTAGCTTCTACCATCATTAGGATTATCACTTGCCCCACTCTTAATTACTGGCACAGTGTTGCGACTGGTTAATCCGCGAATGCTTAATAGATTCCAGAGGTTATTTATACCAGCAACCTTCTGATTCTCCAGTGTAATGTTCTCGAATGTTAAGGAATATTCTGGACCAATAGCGACAATGCCATAATCAAAGCCAACAACCCGCAGGTTTTTGATCATAGATGGTCCCGGCCACGCTTTATCCATAGCTAAACCAGCGCGTCCTTGCCCATCCTGAGAACGAATTGTGACATTGCGGATGCCACCCTGATTATTGCTAATAAACCGGATACCATCTGCACCCGGATTGCCTGAACCTACATCTACAGTGAGATTATAGATAGAATGCCGAAAAGCGTTGCCCGTACTATTCCCCTCAAATGTAGTCAAAACAGCTCTACTGTTTTTTGAGTCTCCAAAGCCAGCAGCCTGATCCTTTAATTTCACAATCGTACCGTTTTGGCTTTGACCTTGGAGAATTCTGGCAAAATAGGGCGTGTTCGGCCATGCCAATGTGTTGCTAACTAAATAAGTACCATTGGGAAAATAGATGAGACTCGTACCACCATTATTTGTTTTAGCATCACTGCTGTTAATAATCGCTTTCTGAATAGCTTTTGTGTCGTCAGCTATGCCATCTCCTTTAGCACCAAAGTCTCGGACATTAACGACTCGGGAATTTGCTGGAAATACTACCTCTTCAGTATCAGCAAGTGTTCTGCTACTGAAGTAATTGGTATAACAGCTAGACATAGCAAATAAGATAATTGACAATGCAAATATCCATACTAATTTCAGTAGTCTGGCATGCTGTTTAACAGCTATCGTTAACATAGCAAAAATCCTCCAGATTTTTAACTAGCCCAAAAAGACATTAGTGTTTACATAATGCGGTTGCCGATATCCGGAAGACTCTATATATATTTTTACAAACTAGAAAGACTACTCCCTTCACGCTTAAAGAATACGGATTTTTTTTAATAACTGTAGAGGCGCAGAGGAGCCACTGCGGTGGACGATCCTCCCCGGCATATAGCAAGTGGCGTGACACAGAGGAGAAATATAGGAGATAGGTAAGCTTGTAGCTCTATGGGAGTAAGTTGTGACATTTATGATTGACATCGTTAATTGTACAAAATGTATTTGCAAGTTCGATTTATGTTTATTTGATGAAGATGCTTCCTTCTGTATACTGCATTACACCCAGCATTACAGTCGTTAACATTCTGCGTGTGAGATTTTGGTAATATCTAAAAAATACCGCAATTATGATGCTAATTTTCCTGATTTGGTAAAGTCTTAGTGAAATTGAAAGTTTACACACTTCAATACTTTGTTATTGGTTAATATTTTATGTACAACTATTTAACAGCGTAATGTATTAAAGTACAAGAAATCCTCAATACTCTAACTGCTTGCAAGTGAGGTTTTGATTAAGAGGGCGTAGGGCTTTGGTCAAAATTTCATCTCTTTGGCTTCGCCAAATAAATATCCTGGTTTGAGCAAATTTTTAAGTATAAATTACTAGATATAACTCACTATGACTTCTAGAATTACACCTCGTATTACTTTTTTCATTGGTGCCTTTGGTGGTGGTGGTATTGAGCGAGTGACAGCACACCTGGCTGACGGTTTAGTCCAACGAGGTATAAACGTAGATTTAGTAGTTGACAAAGTCATGGATGAGTCTCATCTCCTGCGGTTGCCACCTGAGGTTCGGATTGTGAATCTAAAGGTTCCACGCTTGTACATGAGTCTTCCTAACTTAGTACATTACTTGCAACAGGAGCAGCCCGTGGCTTTACTTTCCTCTTCCCACTATATGAATGAAATAGCGCTTTTAGGCAGACGGCTGTCTGGGGTGTCTACACGGTTAGTGGTGTCTGAACACAATCAACTCTCCAAAACTGTAGGCAATGCTACTAAACTCAAAGATCGTTTAACACCTTTTTTTGCTAGGCATTTATATCCTTGGGCTGATGGTATCCTGGCAGTTTCTCAGGGAGTGGCTGAAGATCTATCCCTGATGGCTAATCTACCCTTAGAGCGTATCCAGGTGATTTACAACCCCGTAATCACACCTGATTTGTTGGAAAGTGCGAAAGCACCTGTAGATCATCCTTGGTTTGCGCCTGGAGAACCACCAGTGCTTTTGGGAGTGGGTAAATTAGAAGAACAAAAAGACTTCCCCAACCTGATCCGGGCTTTTGCTCAGGTACGACAGGTACGACCAGCTAGGCTGATGATTTTGGGTTGGGGACCTGACCGACCTCAACTTGAGGCTCTAGTGCAAGAGCTAGGTTTAGAAGCTGATGTCGCTATGCCTGGTTACCAGAAAAATCCCTATGCTTATATGGCTAAATCTGCTGTATTTGTATTATCTTCCGCTTGGGAGGGATTGCCTACTGTGCTGATTGAAGCAATGGCTACAGGAGTACCTGTGGTTTCTACAGATTGCAAGAGTGGCCCCGCTGAGATTTTGGACAATGGTAAGTACGGCTTCCTGACACCTGTGGGGGACAGTAATGCTTTGGCAACGGCGATATTAAATACATTGTCTGGTGTGTCAAATTCGGTTGATCCAGCTTGGTTGAAGCAATTTGATTTAGAAACGGCAACCCAGCAGTATCTAAAAATATTAGGTATTGCGGAAATGTGAATACTAGGGTAACTACTATTAAAAATTGATCAATTGTCATATTGTCATCTTTATTGAGGTAATAGATTAATGTTTATTAACGCGGCTACAGTAGGCGCAGATCAAACCATTGAGACTGAAATTTGTATTGTTGGTGCAGGACCTGCAGGAATTACGCTAGCGCGTGAATTTGCTGAGCAGAAAATTCAAGTTTGTCTGCTGGAAAGTGGCAATATTGAGTTTGATGAGGAGACTCAGTCATTGTCTGAAGGCGAAACTATTGGGGATTCTTTTCTACCATTAGACTATATACGTCGTCGTCAGTTTGGCGGTACAGCCAACTGTTGGGAAGCTGAGTTAACCAAAAATATATTTGGCTTTAGGTGTGTAGCACTTGATGAGATAGATTTTGAAAAGCGGGAGTGGGTGCCATATAGTGGTTGGCCTTTCAGCAAATCCCATCTCGATCCATACTACAAACGTGCTCAATCTGTTTGTAAAGTCGGACCTTACACTTATGAGCCTGAATTGTGGGAAGATTCTCAAACTCAGAGGATACCGTTTACAGGCGTGAACCTGAGCACGAGTATGTTTCAGCTTGCTCCTAGAACTATATTCACTCACGACTATCGGGAAGAAATCAACCAAACCAGTAACATCACCACTTATCTCAATGCTAATGTGGTGGAGATTGAGACCAACGAGACAGCCAAGACTGTAACGCGGTTACGAGTTGCCTGTTTGCAAGGCAATCAGTTTTGGGTTTGTGCAAAGGTATTTATCCTGGCTACAGGTGGGATTGAGAATGCACGGTTGTTGTTGCTATCTAACAAGACTCAGACAGCTGGATTAGGTAATCAAAACGATCTAGTGGGAAGGTTCTTTATGGATCATCCCAATGGACATGGCACATTTATACCTCATAGCCAAAAAGTTTTTAGCACTACAGATTTATACAACATACGTCTGGTGAATAACTTACCAGTGCAGGGAAAGCTAACCTTGTCCGAGGAAGTGATGCGCCAGGAGCAACTGCTTGGTCTAGCTTTATGCTTGACTCCAGAGCCAAAGGTATATCAATCAAATGCTATTGCTTCCATGAAAATGCTAATGGCAGCTAGTCGTCGCGCTAAGATACCAGAAGATGCTCTCCAACACTTAAGCAATGTGATTGGTGGACTTGATTACATTGGCAGCCTTGCCTACTGGTCATTGATCAAACGTCTGCCAGGACGAGGTCAGGATGAATCGTGGTACTTGCGGCATAGCAAAGAGAGATTTTCATTGTTTAAAGTGCTATATCAAACCGAGCAAGCACCCGATCCAGACAATCGAGTCGTGCTGGGTCGCGATCGCGATCGCCTGGGTTGCCAAAAAGTTGAATTACACTGGCGCTGGCGTGATATAGACATCCGTAGCCTCAGGCGATCGCAAGAAATATTTCGAGAGGAAATAGCTCGGACTGGGCTGGGTCATTTAGAAACTGGACTGGATGGAGAAGTTATACAACTACAAAATCCTGCTGGTATGCACCATCCTACGGGAACAACACGTATGCATATCGACCCTAAACAAGGTGTTGTAGATGAAAACTGCCAGGTGCATGGCATTTCTAATTTGTTCATTTCCGGTAGTTCTGTGTTTCCCACAGGAAGCTACGCTAATCCGACGCTGACTATTGTTGCTCTGGCAATTCGGCTCGCAGATCATTTGAAAACAGTCATGGCAAAGAATACAGCCGCGATCTTGCCAGATTCCTCAAAAGCTTGAGATTTGGTAGCACATGTTGGGGTTGGAGAACCCCAAGCAATTGGTTCTCAACAAGGAGTAAATAAGGATGCTAAAAATTGCGATTTTGGGAGCCAGCGGTTTCGTCGGCAATCGAACGGTTGAGATGTTGTCAAAGATTGAGGGTGTGGCGGAGGTACGGCCCATCGTTCGTGAAGCTAGCAGTCTGGCACGTTTGTCACGCTTAGATCTGGACTATCGGGTTGCCAATGCCTTACACCAGTCGGCACTTCGTGATGCATTTGCCGGATGTGATATTGTGATTGACTCGGTTCTCAGCACACCTGCGGTGATCCGCTCCGCCGTGACACCCACCTATCGGGCTGCACAGCAAGCAGGGGTTCGCCGTATAGTTTATCTCAGTTCGGCATCTGTTCATGGACAGGCTCCTAGTCCTGGAACTGACGAGCGCAGTCCTCTGAGTAAGCGTCAACCATTCCCATACAATAGTGCGAAAATCCAAGCCGAGCAAAGACTCCTAAAATTGTGTTCCAAAGGTTCATTAGAGGTGGTTATACTCAGACCTGGTATTGTCTTTGGACCACGGTCTCGCCGGATCTCGGAAATTGCTGATGAACTGTTAGCCGGAGCAGCTTATCTTGTTGATGGCGGTCAGGGCATCTGTAATAGTATCTACGTTGATAATCTTGTACATGCTATTCGTTTAGCAATGACAGCACCTGAAGCTAATCGAGAGGCTTTCTTAATTGGCGATCGCGAGCTAGTGACGTGGGCAGATTTATATCGTCCTCTAGCAGAAGCTTTCGGTATTGACTTTAGCCAGATTCCTCACGTTGCTTGTCCTGAGTTTACCCGCAGTTGGAAGGAAGGTTTGGTGCAACCAGTGTATGATTCAGAACTAGTACAAACAGTTTTGACATTGTTCTCAGGTGAGTTAAAGCAGGCAGTCAAGAGGGCTATTTTCCGCAAGCCGCAAGCTTCGCCAACATTACCTGAGGTACTACCTGCCCCAAGATCGCGAGAACCTGTGGTGACTCAGGAAATGGCGTTGCTTCATCAGTGTCAGTACAAGTTTCCATACGATAAGGCAGAGAAAATTTTGGGTTACCAACCCATTGTCTCTTTTGCAGAAGGCTGTTCTCGTTCTATAGATTGGTTAGCGTCTACAGGGTATCCGGTAGTATTAAATCAGTAGTCAAGTAAAGAACAAAGGGTAAGCGAATCTCTCTTACCCTACTTGTTTTTTTTTATACTTTGATTGTTTCGCTTTGATTCACAAGCTCACTAAACAGAGAAAGATAACGATGTGCTTGTAACTCTAGAGTAAATTCTTGTTGCGCTTTTTCACGAGCGCGATCGCGTAATTTTTGGTGGCGATCGCTATCTTCCAGTACCCATACAATTCCTTGCGCCAAATCCTCAATCTCAAAGGGGGTAGCTAGATAGCCATCTTGTTGATGATTGACAATGTCTTTAACTCCAGTGCCATTAAATCCAACTACTGGTGTACCACAGGCAAGTGACTCAGAAGCGGTCTGTCCAAATGCTTCTTGAATTGATGGTACGATCATCACATTTGCAGCGGAATAAACCAGTGCCAGTGAAATGTCGTCATGAAATTGACCAAGATAATGGGTTTTAAAACCTAAATCAGGTGGCTTCTCGGGTTGAGACGATCCAAAAACAACCAGTTCCAGCCGATCTTGCCATCCAGACTGACTGAGCTTTTGTAAAGCAGCATGAAGGAGATGAAAGCCTTTTCTGGGGTCGCCAGTTGCACTTGGTGTGACCCCAAACAGGACAAGTTGCTTATCTTGCGGTAAATTTAGAAGTTCTCGTGCGGTCTGTTGAGCTACGGGTTTAAATTTTTCGGTATTCAGACCGTGAGGAATCACTTCTATACGGGTATCTTGAAAAAGAGAGCTAGATTTAGCACATTCAGCTAGCCAGACGCTAGGAGATACAAGCGTTAAACTAGCTCCTTTCCAAGCTTTGGCTTTTCGTTGCCATACCCAATGAGATAAGTCGCAATTCTTGCTACTGTTAAGTTGAGGACAAGCACCACAGGATTTTGTATAGCGATCGCACTCTTGGCTGTAATGACAACCGCCTGTGAACGGCCACATATCATGGAGAGTCCAGACCAAAGGCTTGTTAAACTGGGCGATGGTTTCAACTCGCAGATAACCGCCGCAGAGCCAGTGCAGATTGATGATATCTGGTGAAAGTTCAGCTATCTTGGGAGCGATCGCATCGGGAAACCACTGCGGCGAGAACATCGGACGAGTGGGGTAGAGATGGAGAGGTAATCCATCTAAGTTAGCGCCTAGTTGAGCTATTTTAGTTTTACCAGAAATAACTGTGCGATCGTGGCTACGTTTATCTCGTACTAACATTTGGGAATCCACACCAATTCTCTGCAAACCCCCGTGTAATCGGTAAGCAGCACGGGCGGCTCCACCATCAATATCAGATGTGCTCAGGAGCAAAGCCTTCATAAGTTAATTATCTCCATGATTATTTTATAACTATAGTTAGATGGTAAACATGAACTTAGGGAGCTTAAATTTAGTTAATGCTTGCCCAATAAGAAATACAAACAAATTTATAGACTATATTCTTTCCCTAGATTGGCTTCTGATGTTTTCGTATTTCTTTTTAAAAGCTTTAACTTGATGCTTTACCATTAATGGAGTAGTATAGCTGAACTTATCAACAGATCTATTTTTGGCGAAGAATCTATTTCTGTTTAAAAGGTGTGCAATCATCCAACTCACTAAAAAGCTCAGAGTTGATAAAACTAATATAGATATCAAAGTAGGGGGTATATTTTCCGAGCCAGGATAAACCCTTTTGGCAATGCTCTGAAATAAATGCAGAACTAAAAGATGCACTAGATAAATATCAAAAGAGCACAAACTCAAATTTTTCAGAATTGCGTTCTCTTCGATGTCAACAGATAACGAAATACTAAAAAGCAAAGCCGAATACCCTCTAGCAATCTCGTATACTGCTTCTGGAAGAAACAAGTTTCCAAAAGCATTAATTATAAAAAATACAGCAAAAAGTGTGATAGTAGATTGTGTGTTTAACCTTGATAAGTATCCTCTAATCGATGGATGATTTAAAATCATTGCCATAAAAATGTATGGTAAACATCTGAGCACCCATGAGAATTCTACTAACACTAATCGCAGCAATGGATTCTTGTTTCCATCTGGATATATTGCAGCTAGCAATGATTGGAAAGACGTAGCTGTAGCCAATTGATATGAGTTCCCCGAAGCCAAGCATAAATTATAGGCAAAGATACTAGTAGCAAACAACAAAATCAATACATAAACTTCGGCTTTAATTAAACGGGAAGTAAATTTAACAACAACATTTCCTGTGAATAATATTGGTAAAAAATATAGGTGATATGCTGCTGAGCCAAAAAAGATAATTCCCAAGGGATCGTCGAATATAGAATTAATACTAATTTTTTTCAAAATCAGAGATTCCAATACTCTCTGAAAAATATAAATTGCACTCCAGATCCAGAAGGGAATAAGAATCCGATTTATCCGAGATTTTAGAGAACACTTAGACCCCCTCACATATAGACTATTCATTGTTAAGTAAAAGGATACAGCTAGGAAAAATGGTACAGCTATTAAAGAAAAACTTACTAATTTTGCTGCCCAACTTCCAGGAATTGCTGCACTATGTTCTGCATGAATTATTATGACAGCATAGGCTGCTACACCGCGAAATAAATCAATGCCGGTGAATCTTTGCTTGGTCTCCATTGTTTATTAATCTTATACATAAATGAATTTTTCATAAAATAAACATATTAGAAATAGGATTTTCAGAAAAAACATCTGGAAAGTAACTATGCCTAATCTCCGACAACTTCTTCATAAGTCCCGGATTTGACTATACGACCTTGATCCATCATATAAATACAGTCGCAATGCTTAATAGTACTGAGACGGTGAGCGATAATAATGATAGTTTTTGTACCACTCAAAGATTTAATCGCCTCACTAACAAGCTTTTCTGTTTCATTATCTAATGCCGCAGTTGCCTCATCCAAAACTAAAATTTCGCGCTCATGATAAAGTGCCCGTGCAATTCCAATCCGTTGCCTTTGACCACCAGATAAACGCACTCCTCGCTCACCAACAGAAGTTTTAACACCATCCGGCAGTTGCTGAATCATGTCTTCCAACTGAGCAGATTGAATAACTTTATTTAATCTCTCTGGATCGATATGCTCTTCTGGAACACCAAAAGCAATGTTCTGTTCAATTGTGTCATCTGTCAAAAAAATAGATTGGGGAATATAGCCAATTAGATTTTGCCAAGAGCGAATGCCATTTTGATAAACTGATGCGCCATCAACTTTAATATCTCCACTTTCCGGTAATAACAAACCTAAAATCACATCAACTAATGTTGTCTTGCCAGCACCTGATTTACCAATCAGACCAATTGATTGTCCTTTTTTGAGAGTTAAGGAAATATCTTTAAGAGCTAGTTCCGAGACATTAGGATATCGGTATCTCAGTCCATCTAAAACAATTTTATTTTTAAAAGACAGTGCTGGAATTTTAGAATTTTCCCAGGATATATTTCTTGTCTCTGGCAGTGCTGTCTCTTTACTACCTGGCTTTTCTAACTCTTTCAAATCAAAATAGATTCGATTTAAGGAATAGCTAGAGCTTTTTAATGTAGTCAGTGATGATATGAATTGGCTAGCTGCTGGTAGCAGACGGACTGAAGATACAGCGAAAACACCCAAAACTGAAATCAGGCTTTCAGGGCTGCGGTTGAATAATAGTTGGGATACAATGGTAAAACCAACTACAAAGGTAACTAAAAGTGCCTCAAGTACAATACGCGGGACAAATTGAAAAACATGAGAGAAGCTAGCTGCAACAGCAAATCTCTTAGTTTCTTTGACAAACTGAGTTTCAAAATAAGATTCGCAACCAATAATTTGTGTTTCTTTTATTCCCCCTATCGAATGATTTATAATTCGCAGCATTTCTATGTTTGCTTCAGATGCAATTTGACCCCATCGCCCGATACTATCTTTGAATAGATAGTAAATTAAAAAAGCAATCAACAAAATCAATAAAATGCTTATAGTTGCTAGTATGTCTGTTATTGCCAATAATAAAACTAGTGCAAACAAAACAACAAAGTTAGCAGCAGCCAGCAGTAGCGGCAATGTAATTCCGTAACAAAACTGTTGAGCTTCAGCAGTAACTGTCTGCAACAGTACACTGCTATTTGTACTTAAGTGAAAAGTATAGGGAGCCGTTAAGTAGTTATGCATCAGCCGGAAGCGGATTTTTACAAGCTGATCTAGAGCATAATGATAAACATATCTTTGAATTTGGAAATAGAAAAAGGATTTGATGTAGAAAATAATCGCCACAGCCAAACCTACTAAAGCGATAAAGTACCTAGCATCCGATGCCCCTGTTTGCACGTAAGCCCAGCCTAAAAATGCATTCTGCTGGATCAAGTTGGGATTAGTTGCTAAACCGATGAATGGTCCTATCAGCCCAATACCTATAACATCTAGTAGGGAGATGAGTAGGAATAGGCATACTAGAAACAGGAGAGTAGTTTTTGAACCAGTAAGAATGTATAAAACCTTTGATAAATATTTGATCATTTTTTGATCTCAGCCTCTAGATTTGACAAGAACATTAACTACTAACCTGACTTCTCGAAATGATGCGTCGCTTGATGGCATCAAACAGACGAAATGAAAATTTTCTAGCGAGCCGCTGTCTTAACTTTGGGTCAACACTATTGGCAATTTCATATATCCTTCTATTGCGAGCTAAGCTGATTTTTCCACGCTGAGTAACAAAAGTATTTACCCACTGTCTTGCCATTTCTTCGCAAGCTTTATTGAGGACTTCTTTGGAGATGCTGATAGTGTTGATTAATTCTTTAAGAACTAAATAATTCTCTTCGGTATTAATTGCATTTTTGTAAGTATTACTTGTGACTGTTTTTTGATGAGTGCGGTAATAATTTAGTGGTTCAGCTACAAAGGCAATATCTGAAATTAATAACATTTTTGTCCATAGCAGCCAGTCACCACAATATCTCATGCTTTCATTAGGTCCTCCCACTGTTTCATAAACTGACCGCTTGAACACAATAGCACTCGCATTAATGATTGTATTCTTAATCACCAAATAATGACTACACTCATCTATACCGTTATTAACAAAGTCTTGCTGCCATCTTGTTTTATCTAAATCTGCTGTCCAATCTTCCATTGAACACAAAATATTATCATGTTCATCAATTCGCCAAGATTGACAGTATGCTATTCCTAAATCTGGATATTCTTCCAACTTTGCTACAAGTTGGGCTAACAAACGTTCATCAGCATAATCATCAGACTCAGCAATCCAGATATACTCTCCTTTTGCTTCACGGATTCCTTTATTCCATTGTTTGAATGTACTACCACTATTAGTCTGGTTGTAGATTGTGCGAATACGCTGATCACCTAAAAACTTCTCAATGACTTGTTTACTGTCATCAGGTGAAGCATCGTCTAGGATAATCAGTTCAAAGTCTTGATAGGTCTGGTCTAATACGCTTTGGATACGTTTATCCAAGAAACGAGCATGGTTATAGTTGGGAATGATTACAGATACTTTTGGCATTTTTATTAGCATCTAAATTAATACTTTTTAGTGCATAAATTTCAGTAAACTATGGTCAATAGTTCAATTAATATAAGCTGTTAAAAATAAAATTTTTGCAATTAAGCAAATTTTATTTTAAACAGCTTTTAATTTGATTGAACTCAACCACTGTTTCAATTCTCTTAGTTTAAACAGACGAACCCCCAATTTAAAAATCAGGCGCTGATTAAGTTGTGGATCAATGCTACTAATAAATTTATAGATTTTAAAGTTACGTTCTAGGCTCATTTTTGCACTATTTCCAAAAATGATATTTGCCCAATGTCCAACCATGCCATCACAAATTTTGTTAATTTTTTCTGGGCTAAAATTCAATTTTGGATTTCTGAGCATATAGCTTCTGACTTGGCAAGATTCCTCAATATTGAGCGCATTTTTTTCTGTATTACTTCTCACCGTATTTGCATGGGTACGAAAATAATTCAGCGGCTCAGCTACAAAAGCAATATCTGAGATTATCAGCATTTTCACCCATAGCATCCAATCGGCTGTCAATCGCAGTTGTTCGTTAAATTTTCCAGCTTCTATAAAAACACTACGCCGCATCAGTACACTGCTTGCATTAGGGATAGTATTCCTGACGAGTAGATATTCAATTTCGTCTTTGCCATCGCTGACAAAATCTCTTGCCCATCGGTCTACGCTTAAATCATCAGTCCATTCTTTCATTGATCGCAAGTGCTTACCGTCACCATCTATTTCCCAAGACTGCGTAAAAGCAAGACCAACAGAAGGATTATTATCTAGTTTCTCAACTAATTTTTCTAGTAATGTGGGATGACAACTGTCATCAGCACCAGCAATTAGTAAATAATCTCCTTGTGCCAGATCTGCGCCATCATTCCACCGCTTGTATGGCAAGCCACTATTCTCGGAATAAAACTTTGTCTTTACTCTTGGGTCTTCTGTATATTTGCCTATGACTTCGAGGCTATTATCAGTTGAAGCATCATCTAAGATAATTAATTCAAAGTCTTGGTAGGTTTGATCTAGTATACTTTGAATGCGCTCGTCCAAGTATCTAGCGTAGTTGTAATTGGGAAGGACTATACTGACTTTTGGCATAACTTGTATATCTCCGTTATTTACTAGTTTTTAATAAGCCTTTTTGTTCCATCTCTTTGAGTGAAGTCTGTAAGTCAACTTCACTAGGAGGCACTTGTTGTAAATACCAATCCAAATACTGACTCAATCCCTCCTCCAGGGTTGTTGGCGTCCACGTTCCAAAGATCGTTTCATAGTGGCTCATGTCAGCAACAGCATGCCGAATATCACCTACTCGGAAGCGACCTGAGTAAGTTACTGTTGGTTCTTTCTTAGTAATCTGTGCGATTGTTTCCACTAACTCTCGCAGAGTTGTTTGCTGACCGCTGCCGATATTGATGATTGACGAGAGTGGTTTCTCATACATCATACTTTTCACAACTGCTTCAGCTACATCTCTAACAAAGACAAAGTCTCGCGTCATCAGCCCATCTTCAAATAGATCGACCGCGTTTCTCTGGACAATTCCATTGGTAAAAATGCCGATGATTCCTGTGTAAGGATTTCCTAATTCTTGCTTGGGACCATAAACATTCTGAAACCTGAAAATTACGGCATCTATATTTTGGCTTTCGCAATAGTTTTGCACCAAATGTTCCTGCCAAAGTTTTGTCAGCCCATACACTGATGTCGGATTGGTTAGTTGTGTCTCCCGCATTGCTAATGGTGCAAGCTGTTTACCTTGGTCATTACAAACTTCCCATATACTTTTTTGCATTTCATGCAAACGACGACCTTTGGTATAGTAAGTTTCTTTTTCATCACTAAAAGCACCTTCACCATATACCGCACGACTTGAAGATAGAACAATGCGATGAGGTTTTTGCTTGAGAGTTGAAATAAGTTCTAATAGCTTGGCAGTACCATCAGCATTATGTTGCACATATTTACTGATTTCATACATTGATTGACCAGTACCAGTTTGCGCCACCAAATGGAGCACGACATTTGTTCCTTCTGCAGCTTCTCGATAGGCTTCAATATCTCGCACATCTGCTTTGATACAGGTTGCCCTTGCTTGTAGTTCGGGAGCAAATTCTTTGTAGGTTTTATGTACCTGTTCATCCAAGGAATCAACGATTACAACTTCTGTTTCTGATGGCAGTTGTTCAACTACCCATTTGCCGATGAATCCTGCGCCGCCAGTAATGAGAATTTTCATAAATAAAAACCTTCTTGCTAAGAGTATGCAACTTTTCTGTGGAAAATAAATTCAAGCAAACTGTTGATTAGCCCATTGTATAAAAGAGCCAATATTCTCGTTGACAAAAAAATGTTGTGCTTGTCGCAACCGATCTTCACTCCAGTTCCACCACTGAATTTTAAGTAATTCACTTATGACTTCATCTGAGAACCTAAACTTAATTATTTTTGCTGGCACTCCTCCTACAATTGCATAATCCGGCACATCTTTGACAACTACTGCTCCGGCAGCAATAATTGCACCATTACCAATTTTTATCCCATTTCTGATAAAAACTCTAGCTCCAATCCAAACATCATTACCAATAGTTGTTTCCTGCGTATGTTCAAAATATTTACCTCCGTCAGTAAAGGTAAATCTATGATCATTTGCAGGTAAATAAAAGACTGGACTAGTGCTAACAAAGTTAATTGGATGATCGCCAGGTGAACAGATTAAACTTGATCCTATAGAGCAAAATTTACCAATTTTCGTATTAAACAATAAGGAATTCAAGGCTATATAGCTAAATTTACCAATTTCACTTTTTGTTAAATGGCATTTTGGCTGTACAAGAACATTAGCATCTATTTTTGATTGAGAAATATAGCAATCTTTATCGATGAATGAGTTATTACCGATCGCTGAGTCAATCACTAAAGAATTCGGCTCGACTGCAACATTTTTACCCAAAACCGAATCTTTTCTGACATCTGCTCCAAATGCAATATATGTATTTGGATATCTTCTTTTGTAGCCTAGATATTTCAAAAATAATCTGAGATGATTTTTAATCATAAATAAGTTCCAAATACGCACTGGTCTTTACAAAAATTACTGCACCCACAGTCATCAGGGTGGGTTGCACTTCCCAACCTACTTGTCCAGTTACACCTGCTAGTATAATTTTCATACATATACTTCTGCATCGCGCAGCAACTTACCCACTCGATCTTTTGCAGAAAGGATCGGTTCCTCTGTAATTGGCCAAGCGATGGCTAACTCTGGATCATTCCACAAAAGTGAACGTTCATGTTGTGGAGCATAGTAATTTGTAGTTTTATACAAAAACTCTGCATAGTCAGACAGCACTACAAACCCATGAGCAAAACCTGGTGGTATCCAAAACTGTAGTTTATTTTCTGCTGTGAGATGCGTACCAACCCATTGACCAAAAGTCTTGGAGGTTTTTCTTAAATCCACCGCGACATCAAATACTGCACCCGCAACAACTCTTACGAGTTTTCCCTGAGGCTGCTGAATTTGATAGTGCAAACCACGCAACACATTTTTAGCAGAACGAGAATGATTGTCTTGTACAAACTTCTCTAAAATACCTGCTTTTTCTAGTAAAGCTTTCTCATTATAACTTTCATAAAAGAAGCCGCGATCGTCCCCAAAAACCTGCGGTTCAATTATCACCACATCGGGAATCTCTGTCTGTATAATTTTCATGACAATCTCCTTTTTGCTTGTGAAATTTCTTGCTCCAATTCACCAGATTTTTTCGCGCCATTGTTCTGCTCCATCAAGGTAGCATTTTGCTCATCCTCTAACATTTTGAGCAGATAACGACCATAACTACTCTTAGCCATAGGTTGAGCTAATTCACGTAGTTGAACTGAGTCAATATATCCTTTCGTGTAGGCAATTTCTTCAATACAAGCTATTTTCAAGCCTTGCCGATCTTCTAGAGTTTGGATAAAGTTAGCAGCTTGATGTAGAGATTCATGAGTACCAGTATCTAACCAGGCATATCCTCGACCCAAAACTTCCACTTGTAATTTGTTTTGATGCAAATAAGCTAGATTTACATCAGTAATTTCTAACTCATTTCGAGGTGAAGGTTTGAGATTACAAGCTATCTCCACCACCTGGGAATCATAAAAGTAGATCCCAGGTACCGCATATTTAGACTTAGGATTTAGCGGTTTTTCTTCTATACTAATTGCTCGTCCTTGAGCATCAAATTCAACTACTCCGTATTGCCTAGAATCTTTAACTTGGTAGCCGAACACTAATCCGCCTTCCATGAGAGTAGATGCACGTTCTAGTACTTCTGTCAATCCATGTCCATAAAAAATATTGTCGCCCAAAATTAGACAGACTGGCTCGTCACCAATAAAATCTTTACCAAGAATAAAAGCTTGTGCTAAACCCTCTGGCTTCGGCTGCTCAATATAACTAATCTTTAAACCCCAGTGGCTACCATCTTTTAACAGCCGCTGAAATTGTGGTAAATCGTTAGGTGTAGAAATAATTAAAATTTCTTGAATCCCAGCTAACATCAAGACTGATAAGGGATAATAGATCATCGGCTTGTCGTAAACAGGCATCAGTTGTTTACTAACAACATGAGTTAAAGGATAAAGACGTGTACCAGAACCACCGGCGAGAATAATGCCTTTCATTTTGCACTCCTCATAGTTTAGACCAAATTAACAACAGATAGTTAACGACTTTAGCGAATGATTTAACTGTGATTCTGACCAACAAATTATCTGTTACATCAGTTATAAATCTACTGATCACAAACCTTAAACACTATGACATTCCTGAGCTTTCCGGTTTTCATAGTTTTGTTTGAGCCAGTTTTGATAGTCTCCTGAGCGAACCGATTCTATCCAAGCAGAATTACTCAGATACCACTGAATCGTTTTCAGTAAACCACTGTCAAAATTTTCCTGAGGTTGCCAGCCTAAATCACGACTGATTTTACTACAGTCAATTGCATACCGTCTGTCATGACCAGGACGATCTTTGACAAAGGTAATTAAAGAAGAGTGGTGGAAATCGGATTTAGGAGCTAACTCGTCAAGTATGCCGCAAATTTTCTCAACAACTGTCAAATTATTTTGTTCGTTGAGACCTCCAATATTGTAAGTTTCGCCAATTTTCCCTTGCTGAAGAACCAAGTAGATAGCATCGCAGTGGTCAGCTACATATAGCCAATCCCGGACATTTTGACCATCTCCATATATAGGTAAAGGTTTCCCATCTAGAGCATTAAGAATAATCAAAGGAATTAGTTTTTCAGGAAACTGACGAGGTCCATAATTATTTGAGCAATTTGTTGTTAAAGTAGGTAGACCATAAGTGTGGTGGTAAGCTCGCACTAAATGGTCAGAACTCGCTTTTGATGCAGCATATGGGCTATTCGGTGCATAGGGAGTATCTTCTCGGAATGCTGGGTCATTGGCATTTAACGAGCCGTATACTTCATCGGTAGACACATGTAAAAAGCGAAACTCTTTTTGTTTTGATGATGAGAGTTTTTGCCAGTACAGTTTACTTGCTTCTAGTAACTTAAATGTGCCGACTACATTCGTTTGAATAAAATCATCTGGACTCAATATTGAACGGTCAACATGACTTTCCGCTGCAAAGTTGACAATTGCATCCGGCTCGTACTTTTCCAGGAGAGAACTTACCAACTCTAGGTCACCGATGTCTCCTTGGACAAAATAATAGTTGGGATCGGCTTGCAAATCTGCTAGAGTTTGCAAATTGCTGGCGTAAGTCAACTTATCCAAATTTACAACATTAGCTCCGATAGGCGCTGTTCTAGCTTGGAGAACAAAATTGGCACCAATAAAGCCTGCTCCACCTGTCACCAGTATTGTTTGCATATCTCTTCTAAATAAAGGTAATATCGAGCTAGATAGGATATTTAAGCGACGATAGTTGCTATTTTGTCTACCCGGTGTATTGACTGTTAAATAGTAGATGGAAATACTATTTATTTTTGTATCTTTTTGATTAACTTATAAACTTCTTCACAAAGTTTATTGTCATGGTCTCTGTACGTATTTATGCTTACGTTTTCCCCCTTCAGTATGTTTTTCTATGTTTGGCTCCTGTAATCTATCTTACGGATTCAAGGATTTTACGAATCATACTTAAAGAATGAATAAAGATTAGGTAAATTTTGCACTTTTACTGCCCTCCTATCTATGTTTAAAGGTGACTTACTGCTATAAAATGTATCTGCCTTAACAAGTAAGCAGCCTTCAATGTTGTATCTACTTACAAAGAAACTATCTATATCTCCGGATTAATAGAGAATTTTTTTGGGCTGCTCATTGAGTAATCGGCAATTTAAATATTTTTCCCCCTATCTTGTCCCTATTAGGAGAATTCAAAAAGGTTGATTAAAGATAATTTAAAGATTTTATAAATTTTAGCATTACAGTGAACAAGTCGAGCAATGTATTTTTTGATACAATAATTTACGTGTTTTGTGATGTCGATATTATTCTGTCCTATCTAACTAGACAGGTTTACTAAATCATCTTCACTCTATGTGTAAATAAGTAAACAAATTTCCAATCAGTAACTATAATATAGCTAAGGTGCATTTCTTGACCAAGCTCTGTTTTTAGACACCTTCAGCCAGGTGACAGGTGTTTGTTTCCGATCAAGATTATTTAGATTTGATTAGTCGTAAAAACGAAACCGGGAACACTCACTAAAATAAGAAACTTTAAAAGCCATTTAGGCATCTACCTAAGAGTACTGACGGCGCAAATACCAGGCTCAGTGTATAGCTCGGTTTTTAAGACTGAACTGATACAGTAACCTCTGTAGATACCACAATAAAGTAAATTTACTCAGGCTATCATGAATATAGAAAGATCTTCTCAACCGTTGCTTGTAGCCAACACAACTTACCTCAGCGAAAGTGATGAAGGTGGATTAAATTTAGGTCAAGTTGCCGCAGCTATCCGGCGTCGAGCAGTGATAGTTATAGGTTTTACGGCTATTGTTGCAGCGGCAGCTTTGGTGAAGGCTAAAAACGATCCTCCGGTGTATAATGGTGACTTTGATATTTTAACCAGTCCCGTCACCTCCCAAGGTAAAGTTATATCCTCTTCAGTCCCGAACGCCTTTACTAAGGATCAGGAAAAGGATCAAGTAACGACAACTGGGCAACTCGACCAAACCAAAATTGAGGTTTTAAAAAGTCCGGGAGTGCTGTCTCCCGTAATCAAAGCACTTCGGGAACGCTACCCTAAAATCAAATACGAAACTTTTTCCAAAGATTTAGCTATTACATCAGACACGTTAAAACCAAATATATTACATGTCAAATATACAAATGAAGACCCAGAGTTAGTTAAGCAATCTGTGCATTTACTTGCAAAAGCTTATTTAGACTACAGTCTACAGGAGCGTCAACAAGACATAAACGAAGGAATTAACTTTGTTAAAGCACAATTACCAGTCATAGAAACACAAGTTCAACTCTGGCAAAAGCGTCTGCAAGTAATTCGTCAGCAGAACAACATGATCGATCCCGAAAGCCGGGGTAGACAGCTTTCTGAGGAAATGATTGTCCTAACGCAACAGAGGTTAGATAATCGGACTCAACTGCAACAAATGCTAACCATGTATAGCGACTTGCAAAAAGAGTTGGCGCAACGTCAAGAATCGTCGCCTGCGAATGCGGCTCATTCGGTACTGAGTGACAACCCTCGTTACCAAAAGTTATTGGATCGCATCCAAGAAGTAGACGCCCAGGTCGCTAAAGATTCAGCTATATATACGGGTATAACTCCCAAAATGCAGAATCTGCAAGAGCAGCGTCATAACTTGCTACCGTTGCTGGTTCAAGAAGGGCAGCGGGTTCAGAAAGATCTGACTAGTCGCATTAATAATCTGCAAGCACGAGAGCGATCGCTAGCTCAAAATATCAATAGAATAAATTCATCAGTGCAAGATTTGGCCAGAATAAACCGCGAATACACTGATATTCAGCGGGAATTAAAGGTTTCTACTGAAAATTTAAATCAATTTTTAGCCAAACGAGATGCTTTAAGAATCGATTTGTCTCAAAGACAGGTACCTTGGCATTTATTAAGTGCTGAAAAAGTGGATGAAATTATACCTGAAGCTGTCGCCAAAGGTGCCAAGCTCAAGTTAGCATTGGGCACGATTTTAGGTTTGCTGCTGGGTGTAGGAGCCGCGTTACTCGTGGATAAAATCGCTAATGTTCTCTACACTTATAAAGAACTTAAAGAGCTGACAAGATTACCACTGCTGGGAGTAATTCCTTTGAAAAAGGAACTGCAAGCAGCTCCTGTGACTGCAAGATTATTGCCATCTAATAACGGACAGCCGACAATCTATCAGCCTGCACCGTATTTTGAAGTCTTCCGCTCTCTTTACACAAACATTCTGCTACTTGGTTCTGACACACCCATTCGCTCCATTGTCATCAGCTCAGCGACACAAGAAGATGGTAAGTCTACTGTTGCCGCAAATCTAGCGCAAGCAGCTGCAGCGATGGGACAACGAGTATTGCTGGTAGATGCAAATCTTCGCAATCCTGACTTACACAATCGACTCGGGGTAATGAATATTCACGGGTTGACCGATGTCATTTCTCAAGAC
>JBBQRU010000086.1:0-23484 GCA_038214545.1 Cyanophyceae cyanobacterium
AGTAATTATTATGCTGGGAAACAGGAGCTAACAAATGATTTTGTTGACATATTAGAGCAAGCGATCGCTCTTGATCCATCTCGCGTAGCTGCCGAAATTCTCTATGCTTCTGATGGACGTGCCATTAATAACAGTGCGCCAATTTTTGCTCTTGTGCTGTTATCAATGGGAGATTCCCCGACGGCAAAAAAGGCATTTGCAGAAATCTTTACCCAAGTGGTACGGACTGGAAGTCACTTTTATGAATGGCTAAGTTATACCAAGTCTATACGAGGATTTGGCAAGATTGTCCGTGAAGCCGGTCAAAAATGGTTATCTCGTGAGGATGTGAAAAGACTCGCTTACCAGTTATTAAAGTACCAACAACGTCAAGGCTTCTGTCATCGGGATGCGTTGCGTCTATTTCATGTGAAGCCACCAACAGAAGACCACGATTTATTATTTAAATGGGTAATGGCAGGTTGGCAGGATCTTCCTTCGCAAATTCCCTCAGATGCATTGGCACAAATTTGGTGGTATGAATGGTTGAAGCGCAATCCTGACAAAACTCATCAGGCAATTTCTCAAGGTCGCTTGACTCATGAGATGGCGGCTCCGGTCGGTAAGATGGATGTGCAAGCATGGCAACTATTGTTTAATGATATGCCCATTGGTGCCTTGCTCCGCAATTTGGGATCTTTAACGCAATTGGGAGTTCTGCGAGCAAATACACATAAGAATCTGAAACACGTTACGCAAGTGCTGAATAGCAAGGATCGTTTACGTAAAGGACGCATTCACCCGATTGATGTTCTCAAGGCTTTGAAAACTTATAAATCAGGAGGAAGTCTAGGTCGCAGTCAAAAAACTTGGGAACCCGTTCCCCGGATTGTAGACATCTTAGAAAAGGCAGTAGAAATGTCTTTTGACGCAATGGAAGCAACTAATCGCGTATTCCTGCACGCAGTAGATATTTCTGGGTCGATGTCTAGCTACAGCGTGGATTCTGTGAACTTAAGCTGTTGTGAAATTGCTACGGCTATGGCACTTGTGACTGCGAAGGCGGAAAAGAATTACATGATTCGGGGATTTTCTACCGAGTTTCGTGATTTGGGGATTACGGCTGAAGATTCTTTTAGTTCAGCGATCGCTAAAGCTAGTAACCAGAACTTCGGTGGTACAGATGCTTCCGTTGCTTATGACTGGGCTATTAAGCACAAGTTTAAAGCAGATGTGATCTGTTTTTGGACTGACTGCGAAAGTTGGGCAGGCAGACGGCATCCTAGCCAAGCCGCATCAGAATATCGCCAAAAAGTCAATCCTCTTTTCAAAGCTGTATATGTGACACTGGCGTCTAATCAAATCAGCTTGGTCGATCCCAAAGATCCGCTGTCTTGGGATTTGGCTGGATTCGATCCGGGAACTCCTCGCATTATCCAAATGTTAGCAACGGGTGAATTGTGAAGGGGATGGCCCGTAGTTAATTCAAAGTTGAAAGCGAACTGGTAAAGGTTCAAACTATTTTAATGTACGACGAACTAAGTCGATTAACATCTGAGGTATGCGACCTTTGGAAACTAAAGATATGGTGATTCCATAGCCAATAATCATTGCCAGTGGCTGTAGATATAGGGCAAGATGTATTGGTATAGGAGTAGCAAATAGGAAGATTAATATCACTCCGATTGTGGCTGTAGGTAGCAGCACAGGTGTAAGCAAAACTCTGAGATTCCAGCCTGTAGAGTAGCAAATAGCTATCCAAAACCAGAAAGTAGCAGCAACACCCATAACTAGTGCGGCGGCAATTGCAACACCGTTAACTCCTCCCAGATAAGCCCCTACTAGAAACCCAGAGATAGATAAAGGAACTAAAATCCAGTTAATGGCAGCATTAATATGCGGTTTGTCTAACGTATTCAATGCAGTACCCAAGATAGACATAAATCCTCGGGCATAAGCAAAAACTAGCACAATTTGAAAAATAGGTACAGCATTTGTCCACTCTGCACCATAAACAAGAGGAATTAACCAGGGTGCCATTACAAATGCCACGCCATAAGTGGGAGCATAAAATAAGGCGTACAATTCCAACATTTGGCAAATGTATACCCGTTTACCCTCGTTGTCTTTTTGCGATAAGACGGAAAAATTAACCCGGTTAATTTGTGATAGGGCAAAGGTGGGTAACATCGCTAGTTGATACCCCAGACTGTAGTAACCTAATGCTTGAGCACCGAGTAATCGACCGACAACCAAGTTGTCGGTCGTAGTATTGGCATATACGGCTAAATTAATACCTACCAAGCTAGTGATGTATCCTCGGACTTCTCGGACAGCAGATGCATCGGGGATCGGGTGGTAAGCAAAGCGGTAGCCACTAAACCAACGCTTGATTAAGGCATCGGCTGCTGTCATCATAATGTCCGCAACCACAAAAGACCATACTCCCCAACCCATGACAGCACAACTTATAGCAGTTGAAAACCCGACTAATCTCACGATAGATTCGGAGATGGCGATCGCGCGAAAATTCATCTGTCGCTGCAAAACGGCAGCATGGGAACCGATACCTGCGCCGATGAGAAAAACTAAGGATTGGCAAACAATCAAAGGAAAAACAATCGGCTGAGCAAAAAATTGGGACAGGGGAAATCCAACCAGTATTTGCACAAAGAACATACAGACTGAAATATTTATTCCTAAGCTGTAGACTGCGTTGGCTAATTTTTTATCTTCCAATCCTTTGTAAATCAATACGCTGGCAATCGCTGAGTCTTTAAAAAGTTCCGATAGAGTGGTGACAATTAAAACCATCCCCCAAATGCCGAAATCTTTGGGTGACAGCAGATGTGCAAGGAAAATTTGAGCTGCAAGTTGCGAGAGTTTGCTAACAGCAAAACTCCCTGTTAGCCACAAACTACTTCCAGCTATCTTGGCAGCTTTAACACTTGTCATAAAATTTTGATATATAAATTCTTGCTGTTTCTAGTTTTAATGTTGAGGTTTAGGGTAGAGGATAGAGTGAGGGATTTTGCGATTTGCTAATTCTTGACCCTTACGACCGAGGCGATCGCGTAATTGTTTATCTGTACACAATTGCCGCAGTCCCTCAGTAATTTCACTACTATCTGGGTCTACTAGTATGCCATTTGAAAGGTGGTGGACTGCATCTGTTACACCCCCCACCCGCGAAGCAATTACAGGTTTGCCAAAATAACCAGCTTCTAAATAAACGATGCCAAAACCTTCAATACTGGCGGCTTCAGTGTCAAAAAACGTGAACATGGCAAACAAGTCACAAGCCATGTAATAGTCAGCTAACTGTTCATTGGGCACGTATCCAGCAAAATGCACTTTTTCTGCAACTCCTAAATTTTCGCTCAAAGACTTTAGTTCCGGGGCGATGGCACCTCGACCGCAGATTAAGTAGTGGACATCCAACCCATCAGCAAGCAATAAAGGCAAGTTTTCTATTACCTGGTTAAAGCCTTTGCGCTTTACCAAGCGCCCTACAGATAAAATAACTACTGCTGTTTCTGAGATACCATATTTACTTCGCAGAGAAGTTCTGGCCAGTTCCGCGTTACCAAAATTGAATTTACTAGGTCTAACAGATGGGTTGATTATGCGGGTGGGTGTTGTACATTGACAGTGAGCGTGTAAGTAATCTCTGGTAAAAGAACTGTTGCACACAATGGCAGTACAGCGGTTGACAGTCCACTCAAAGAGCGATCGCAACACTCGATTTTTGACTGGACAAAGGACATCATTACCATGTAAGTATACGAAGCACTGGATAGGCAATATATAAGTCAGCAACAACAAAGAAGGAAAGTCATAACCATGTGCCCATTCGATGTAACGGTAGCGGTAGCGAAAATAAAGCTTAATTGCCAATAAGAATGAGCAGACCATGTTTACAATCTGCTTGAGGATACTACCAAACTTTCCAGAGGATAAAAAAGTGGGAATTTGCCAGCGATATATCTGAAAAGGTTGCACGGCATCAAAAGCTACATCACCTGGATAACTTGCCGCGAGGAGAATTATTCGTTCTGGGTCTTGCAAACAGCGATTGTAGACATACTCTTCAATCCCCCCTTCTTTGGGAAAGAAGGTGCGAGAAATGACCAGGATATCGGGTGTTTGCAGTTGATCTTTCCTCACGTCATCAAGTTGTAAAATATTTTGCATTATTGAATTGGTCGTAATTACGTAGTTTTGTAAATAAACTCATCCGAAAGTGGTTGAATTAAATCCTCTTTCTAAAATTTTCATGTGCAGAACCAGCCTCGCTGAGTTTGATATCATTAGAGATAGTCCTCAGATCACTCAAGGGCGTAGGAGTTAAACCTGTAATTGTCATCAATCCCTGTGCATAAGCAATGATATTACAGTGTGTCTCAACCCAACTTCTAGCTTTATTTAAAAGTTTAGTTGTGTTAGGGTCGTTAGTAATATCTATAATTGCTTTAGCAACAGCGGCTGGATTATTGGGATCAACTATCCACTCTGGGGCAAAGTGACGTAAAGTCTCACCAATACCGCCAGTTTGGCTGCCAACCACTGGTATACCACAAGCGATCGCCTCAACCACTACCCGTCCAAAAGGTTCTCTAGGGGCTAGGGTAACGACTATATCTGCATATTTGTAATAATTTTCAATAGCGAAACTGGGCGGTAAGATAGTAAAGCGATCATCTACTCCCAAGTCTTGGGCACTTTCTAGTAAGGTGCGACTATTAATGCGATCGCAAGAATCATCCTCTCCAATTACTACACTATGATAGTTATGACCTATGGCTTTCAAATGAGCCAATATAGGAATTAAAGCTCGTAAATTTTTGTCATTGATCATTCCGGGTTCACTAATCCGCGAAGGTGTTAAAATAATGCGACAACCCGAGTTAATAATCTTTTGTAATTCAACAGGTGGAAGATTAGAACTAGGTTGCGAATTAAACTTTTGTAGATCCACTGGCTGATAAAGAATACCACGAATATCCGGCATAATGGAACACACATGGCTAGCAGTGAAATGCGAATTACAAATCACTCGTGGTGCTAAATAAGCAAAGGTAAATTTTCTGGCTAGATAACCTAAAGGATTGCGAGAAAGTGCTAAATCGTGACAAAAGTGATAAACAGGGCGATTTTGTAGACGCAATTTCCATGTTGCGCGAAAAAGAATTGGCATAAATTCCCGCCAAACACAGTTATCTAACAGCAACGGCCAATCTCTTGGTTGTTGACTCACCCAAGCAAATGCTCGCTCTAAAAACTGTCCCTGATCCTCCCCATCCGCCGGAATAATTTTTACGCAAAAATCTAGTCCTGCTTCCTTAAAATATTTTTCCATTAAGGAATTGGAGCGTACTAAAACACACAATTTCTCTTGCGCGTTACAACTCCTAAATCCTTCAATTAACAACGAGAGGCTAACCAAAGTACCACCTAGTGAATGGCAAGCTCCTGGCAAAATCACAAGCTTTTTCATCTTTTTTATTTGTTTAAAATGTATGTAAGCTTTTAACTAACTACCAAACAACTTAAATTGCGACGGATCTTTCCCTGTCAACTTGAATTGCAAATATCCTCGTCTTCCAAAGCGGATATATGCTTGACCTTCATTTGGAAAACATGCAAAGATACTGCGTTGTATTAGCTTATTAAAAAATTCATCATAACTACGTCCAATTGCAATACTTTCTTGTAATGATAGCCAAATAGTTTGAATTGCTTTTGTCCAAGGTAAACCACCTTGCTGTAGTGACAAAAAGCTTTGATAATCTGCACTTCGTTTAATATCAAACTGCTTACCTATCCCTGCTTTATCTGCTGCTTCATTGATAAATTTAGCTGTTTCTTCTTGCACCTCCATCCAATAGGATAAATTAATACTGCGTGATTGCATGTTCTTACCATGTTGGCGATAAAACATTAGTGGCTTGTTTATGCATCCCACTTCACCTAAAAAAGGAATTACCGCAGTTAAATAAGGGTCTGCTCCCATAGTTTTCTTTGTTGGAATCGGGAGAACTTTCTCCAGAACTTCGCGCCGATAAGATAAAGCAGAAGTAGTTTCCCAAATATATTGACCCCATTGCAATAATAAATTACGTACATCACCCTGACTGAAAGTTTTAGGACCGCGACCAATCGGCAAACCTTCTCGATTCACAATGATTTTACTGTGGACAATTTGTACCCATTCGGGATGAGCAAGAAATGCCATGACTACGTTTTCTAACTTTTCTGGATGAAAATAATCATCGGCATCCAAAAGACAAATAATCTCTCCCTTAGCACGAGCAATTCCAGCATTCAATGCCACACCCATACCAGCATTACTTTGAAAGATTGGAATTAAACGATTACCGTAAGACTCAATCACGTCTTTGGAATTATCTGTAGAGCCATCATCAACCACAATTAACTCAAAGTTTTGATAAGTCTGTTTGAAAACACTATCAATGGCTTCCAAAAGGTAGTTACCGTAGTTATAGTTATCAATGACAACGCTAACTAGAGGTTCAACAGACAACTCGCTCAATTCTGAAGCTAATAAAGACATGTTTTGCATAATTTATAATACCTATTATTTTGCTAATCCTAAAAACTGACGATTGAAATACCCACGCAAACCAAAGCGTAGAATTAGTTTTCCTTGCTGAGGGAACAAAGTGCAAACGCTGCGATAACTTAATCTAATCAAAGTATCTCTATAACTGCGACCAATAGCAATGCTTTCTTGTAAAGATAGCCAAATAATTTGTAACTTTTCTGTCAGAGGTGCTCCACCTGACTGCATTACTTTGTAGCTGCGATAATCTACATCTTGTTGCAAATTAAAGCGTTCACCTACACCAACTTTAGCTGCTGTTTCATTGATGAATTGAGCCGTGTTTTCACGTTGCTGCATTAGGTAAGTTAAATTGTCACAATAGGCACGCATATTATTACCATGCATCCGGTAAAACATTAAAGGCTCATTAATACTGCCAACTTGACCGTAGAAAGGTAGTGCTGCATTTAAGCAAGCATCTACTCCCCAAGTCAGGCTAAGAGGCAAAACTTTATCTAAATCAGAACGCCGACAAGCTATTCCAGAACTAATTGCCGATGCATATTTACCCCATTTTAAAAGTAGCTTTTTAACATCACCTTGGCTGAGAATATTAGAAGCACTGCTACCTATAGGTTTTCCTTCCTTATTAACTGAAATCCAGCAGTGACTAACCATCACCCACTCAGGATGTGTTAAAAAACTGTTCACTACCTTCATTACCTTTGTTTCATGAAAGTAGTCATCAGCATCTAGAAAACAAATGATTTCACCCTGAGATCTTTGAATTCCAGCCTTGAATGCCACATCCTGTCCAGAATTTTCTTGAAAGATAGCAATTAGACGAGAACCATAAGACTTGATAATTTCCTGTGAGTTGTCTGTTGAGCCATCATCCACTACTATCAGTTCAAAATTTTGGTAAGTTTGGTTTAAAACACTGTCAATAGACTGTCGCAAGAAACGCCCATAGTTATAATTACCGATTATTACACTGACTAAAGGATTAAGTTGAATGATGGCTGATTCAACGGGCTTTGCTTGTACGAACTTTGGCATACTTCACCTCTTAGATTGAATTAGAATTGATTTAATAGCTAAAACTTTTTAAATACCCATCTCTTTTAGGGAGTAAGGTTGATTTATGAGTGACTGCGGTGATTAATATCAGAGGCATCACTACTGATTCATACTCCATGACACTAAAAGTAAGACTGAATAATAGATAGACAATTAGACAAGACATTGGTCTGGATTTTCGCGTAGCATATAACCAGCTAATCAACGAGAGCCAAAAACTCCAAAAAATTGCAGTACCTAGTAGACCTTTGCCATAAAGTAAGCTCGATAAAAGGAAACTATGAGAGCCAACTACAGCAGGAGCATATCCCGGCAAAACTGTTTCTCCTGGAACTATATGACCTAAAATTAGTTGAGTATCTGAACCATTAACAAAACCTTTCCATGTCTGTCTATAAATCTCAGCACGAACTTCGGTGGAATCTCCGCGCAATTCACCTGTTGCTTTCGCTGTATGTTTAGCATAATTAGAGAATAAATCATTGACAGCGGGAATTGATAGCGTTACAAAACTAACAATTGCTAGGAGTGCAAAAATCCGCCACAGCTTGCCATTTTTCGTAATTGTTAACAGCCATCTAATAAGCAAAACAGTAGGAACAGCTACCCAGGTAGAACGAGTGCCACTTAAAAGTAGTAAAAAAAATGAGCCTGAAAATAAAAGGATAGACCAAATTTTTTGTTGGATATCTACCGCTAAAATGCATACAAATCCAACGACTAAAGCCAGGGATTCAGGACCATGAAAGAAAAAAACGTAACGTACCATTCCCAGCAGAGAACTATCACTTGCAAAGTAGGGCATTAAAAAATTACTATTACCGACTCCTGGGACAAAAACTTCCCCCTTTCCTGTTAGTAGTCCAAATAAACTCCGAGGGGGAATATAAAAATTTTCTTTTTCTAAAAAATGAATAACTACCCAAAATAATAGCATTTGGACAACAACAACTGAAAAAGCCCATATGACAACTTGTAGACGCACCTTAATTTTATAATTTTTGATATACCAAAGGAGGGCAATAGGCGCTATCCACGTAGTAATTGAATTTGTAAATGATCGAGGATTAAGTGAATAATTGTTGTAGACTGCCCAGAGGTATAGAGACAGCAATTCATACAGACCATAAGCGATTCCTGCAATTATAAACAAACTTGGTTTTTGCAAATGCAGACTCCCTTTGTAGAAATATTGATAAGCAAAAACGCTAACTGCTAGGAACACAGTTAAATAACTCCATCCCCATAACCACCATAGAGGAATAAGAACAATGCAGGCACAAACAACTTTTTCCGATTGGGTGAGATCATGCCACTGAATCCAAATTCCAGTGAAAATGGTATCGCTATCCTGAACTGCTGTTGAAGATATAGCTGGCTGTTTCTGGGACTTCATACGTTGAACTTAGCCTTTCCGTAAAGATAGCTTTTAACTTGCGTTTGTACCCCGTTGATGACTAAACCGATCACAGATGCCTGATGTCGTGACAGTTGCTCAATGCTTTTGCTAAATGGATGGCGATCGCTGTTACCTAACCAAGTCACAAGTAATACATTCTTAATCGCTGTTGTCATCAGTGCAGCTTCGCTTGTTAAAGTGAGAGGTGCGCTGTCTACAAGTACATAGTTATACTCATTATGAGCTTGCACTGAGTTGAGAAACTGCTTAAATCCACCACGAGCAATAAATTCAATAATTTCGTCTCCCTGAGGATTAGTCGGTACTAAATCGAGATTGGGAGCTAAGTTGATGGGGATTGGACGCGAACTATTCATTTCGACTTGAGAATAGCCGAAGTGTTTACTGAGTTGAGCCTTACGAAAATCACCATCTACAAGCAGTACTCGAAAACCCAAAGTCAGAAGTGCTTTTGCCAATCCTAAGGTGACAGTGGTCTTACCTTCACCCGCAGTAGCACTAGTAATCATCAAGCAACCTTTGTCAAGTTGCATCATGCTGATAGCTGATGCTAAGCGTTGGAACTCTAGCACTGCTTCGGATTTTAACTTAAGTTCTATTGCGGGATGCTTGAATCGAGGAATACTGCTGAGGATAGGAATTTCTGATTCTCGTAAGTCAGCCCAACTTAAGAGCGGATTCTGGCTTTCTAGAAACAGTACAATCGCCACACTGCTAAAAGCAGAAGCAAGAATTCCTCCCAAGGCGATCGCTTTGCGTTTAGAACCAGAGGGTCGGGGATCTACACTCGGTATAGTTAAAGTTTGCACATTTGGGTAAGTACTGAAGGCATTTAGCTTTGCCTCTTGAACTTTAGCGACTAAACCGTTGTGTACTCCTTCTGCAATATTATATTGGCGCTGTAACTCTAGTAAGCGAGATTGGGCTATAGGAAGCAATCGCAAACTTTGCTGAAGCTTATCTGTTTCCATTTGCAACTGCTTAGCTCGCTCACCTAAAGCCTTACTCTGACTTTCTGCCAAAGCAAGTTGCTGAATCAAAACCGCAGAATCACTGCCAAGTGATGTATTAATACCTACTTCATCTGCTGAAGCTTCGGTAATGTAATTTTTTAGTTGTTGACGTAGCTGATTGCGCTCAGATAGTAAGTTTTTAACTAGCGGATGCTCATTTGTGTATAAAAGCTGGACTTTTACTAATTCCGCTTCCACTTCTGGCAATTTTTTCTGAATATATTGGTAGCTCTGGTTCTCTTTCAATCGCAAAGAGCGAATACCTTTTTCAGGAGATAACTGCAAGCGACTCGACAACGTTTTTACTTGTGCAAGACTTGCTTGAAACTCGGCTTGTACTTGCGCTCTATTTCTAGTCAAAGTGTTAATAGAAATAACCATCTCTCGCGTTTGATCTTCACTGCTGACTAAATTTACAGACGTTTTAAAATCTGTCAGTATCTTCTGTCTTTCTCGCAAGTTTAGACGCGCCTGATTTAGTTCCCTCTGAACAAATTTTGCCCGCCCTGAAGCATCTTCTGCACGCAATTTATCCAAACGGTATTGAAATGCGGTAATTAGATTTTCTAATCTTTTACGAGCTAATTCTGGATTAGAGCCACTAGCACTCATTGAAATTACCGTAGTTTCCCCCTGAGGAGATACATCAAATAGTCCCCGATATGCAGTTAGATTGGCATACTCATCCTTTTCAGGATCAAACTTTTGCGCCTCAATCAAGGTGTCATTACTCAGCATAATCGAAGACAGAATCTTTAAAGGATTTAGCTGCTGAGAAAAAACTACTCCTCCACTACTTATGTTGCCTAATGTACCTAAGCTAGCATTTAAATCGCTTGTTGTATTAGGCAAAATCATTTCTGCATTTGCAGTCCAGACTTTAGGTTGCCTGGAAACGATTAAGTATGTTGTACCCAGTACAAGTAAATTTAAGCTAAGTAAAGGCAACCAGTGCCTCATTGCAGTAGCAATGATTCTATTCATACAATTTCTAACTCGGAAAGTTTTTAGGAAGGCAAAGTCAACATATTTTAAATTGAACGGTAAAAGCCCTGATTTTTGTTAAAAATTCACATCGTAGATACTGGACTGAGCACAGAATTTACATTTATAATCAGTATCTTCTAGCTTTTGATAGTTCCGGCAGGATAAATTTCACACAGATACTCAGATAACTTCGGACCCTGAAACAATTGCTTTTTTATGTAGGGTGGTGGTTGCAAGATACTTTGTTTTAAGCGGTATAAATCCATACATGCATAAATTCCCAGATCTTTAATGCTTTCAGCATATATCAACTGATGATTATCTATGTGTTCGCCATAACGAGCTAGCCGTGGTAGCAAAATCAAGCTTGCTCCCTGTTCTATAAATGCACGGGTAGAGCCTTGACCTGCATGAGAGATGACTAATCGGGAGTCTTTTGCTGTTTGCATCAAACTTGCCGAATCCAGTAAGGGTAATGCTTTGACTAGAGGATGTTTGGCGATCGCTGAGATATCAGTGACACCATGTTGAATAAATATAGGTTCTGTGATAATTTGGCTGTCTAAAAGAATGTCAAGCCAGCTAATGACGCGATTGAATGGAAAAGGAATGGTTCCTAATGTCACTGTGATCATTGTAAGCACTGCTCCTAACAAGTCTAAACTTTAATAATCAGGATCGGTTTCGATTAGATAGTTGATATTGTTCTTGATCGTTGCCCAGAGTCTATTAGCAGGGGTCTCATTGTGAGATCTCCTCAAGGGGATCTTAGGGCAATCGTATATGAAGATTTACTTAATACACAGGTAATCACGCAAGCGAATTACATGCAATTAGTCTAAAGAGTAAGTTGTTACATATACTTAAGTGATGCTACCTAAAAAATCTCCATTTGTCAAATCTATTACATGAATAACCACTATGCATAAAATTAATCTGCTAAAGCTTGATTTCAAATTGCTCGTCGCACTACAAGTATTGCTCGAAGAACGGAATGTCACTCGTGCAGCAGAAAGAATTGGCTTAAGCCAATCCGCAATGAGCCATGCCCTTTTACGACTACGCGAGGTGTTTGACGATCCGCTACTCGTGAGATCGGGACAAGATATGCTCATAACACTCCGTGCTGAAGCGCTCTTAAAACCTCTGCAAACCATTCTTTTAAGCATTGAACATCTAATTCAGCCACATACTTTTGACCCGAAAACTGCAAAAGGCAACATTCACATTGCGGCATCTGACTATGCAAGCTGTGTGATTCTTCCTTCAGTGGTAAAACAAATCCAGCAAGAAGCACCGCATCTTAATATAGTGTGCCAGCATTGGTATTCAGATTGCTTTGATTTGTTGAGAGATGGCATAGTCGATCTAGGTTTCGCTGCTCTCAACGTATTGCAAGATGAACAGTTTCAGTTCCAAGAGCTATTTACAGAAGATCTGGTTTGTATGGTTCAGGCTGCTCATCCCATAATTAAAGAGGGAATGACGCTTGCATCTTTCGTTGCCTACTCACATGCCTTAGTATCGATTCCGCAAAGCAGCAAAAGCTACATTGATTGTGCTCTAGAAAATTTGGGGATGCAGCGTCGAGTTAGCCTAAAAGTAGCTCACTTTTTTGCGGCTCCTTTGATTGTTGCCCAGAGCAATCTTATTTTGATCACGCCTCGTCGAGTTGCAAAAATATTTGCTCAGTTTGCCGACCTGGCGATACTTGAGTCCCCAATTAAGATACAGAAATACAGTTATGTCCAGATTTGGCATCCTCGTTTTGATCATGATTTACAACATATTTGGCTACGCAATCTGATTGCGATCCAGGTACAGCATCTTTAGACAAAAACTGGGAAAGTTGCAATCAAGCTTCAGTAAATTAATTTCATGCACATAAGTTATTGATGTCATGCATTTGAATAGCAAGTCACCAAATCTAATTAATTTGTTTAGCTTAAGCAAAAGCAACAAATTTACGTAAATTCAGCAGAGCAAACATTAGACATAACCTTTAAAGACTGCCTTGGGATATTTAGTACACAAATTTGGCCATTGCACGTAGAAATCGTTGCAGAGTAAATAAATAAGCTTACCTGAAAGACTCAGTTCTTGGGAACGCGAGATACTTTCAACAAAAATAAACTTGGTTCCCAAAACCCTTGCAGCAATCGCAAAATTTACAGCAATGCTAGCCCCTGTCGAAATAATCAAATTAGGTTTTTCTTGTGAAATAATCTTTAAAGATCTTGGAAGATTAAGTAAAAAAGGAACAGTCTGTCTGGGACCTTGGTAAGGTAGCCAATAAACTTTTTCTTTACCGTTAAGTACTTCAGTATCTTTTTTCAGGTCGGTAACCCATACCCTCTCGTGCTGTGACCAAAAAGGCTCAAGATTTCTCATGGTCGCAAAATGACCACCAGAAGTGGATATCAGCATAATTTTCATTGTGGCTTAAAATCCTTGGATCGCAAATTGTTCATTTTTTATGTACAAACGCATAACCGCTATTCTATACACTCATTCCGTGCAAATACTGGACAAACTAGTAGCAAGTTAGTAGGGAATAGTTAGGCAATTATGGCGAACGCAAGACTCTTAACTAACCTTGATAGGTCAAGCCTCAATACATAAGAATGTTAACCTAGCCGTTAACCTTCTCACGTTGAACAACAAATGTTACTTGAGAAAACTGGAAGCCTCCGGACAAATTAACAGGGAACTGAGGGGAAATTATGGGAGATGCAAGACTTTTAGCTAAACTTGATAGGTCAAACCTGAATATCTAAGAATGCTAATCTAGCCATTATTATTCTTAGATACAACAATGAATTTATTTAATTTTTTTAAGTTGTAAACCTTGGGGCACGTCAGCAGGTAGCAGGTAATACTTTGTGCGATTCTTCATTATTAGCCGGATTTATCCAAATCTAAACAAGGTAGCCCGTACAGCTAGGTCTTATTTATATAACTCCAGACTGCTAATATTAGGAGTATAGGCAAGTTTTATTTTTGCACAAAGCTATAAAAGTTGGAGACAGCCTAAAAATTGGGGTACATTTTACTTCATTATTTTCCACCATTAACTTTAATTGGAGTTAGTACTAATACTCCAGTAAATAACGCTGCCTGAATGTATTCTAAATCACTTATAAGTTTTTATTAATTATAATTGAAATAAAATAAGTTTTTTAAAAGTCACAGAGATTGCAAAAAATCATACTAGTGGTATATTCGCATTACTGAGACAAACAGTTTATGACAGAGTTAGTTAGAGAATGTTGGCAATCTGGTGAATTTAGTATTCACATTAGCAAAGGCTTTAAAAAGCCAGGAGAAGCTATTTCATGCAGATGCGACAAACCCTAAAGTTGATTGCACAGTACACATTACCCGCTCCAGTACATCGCTTTCTAGGTAAGCAGTTACTCGGAGATAGATATAGACCACCAGTAGGGGCGGTAGATTTTGGCAGCCTGCGACGTTTAATGCCAATTAGCATTAGGTTTGGCTACAATCGCGGATTACCTATTGATAGGTATTACGTTGAAAATTTTCTAGATCAATGTGCCGATGATGTCAAAGGGCGTGTATTAGAAATTGGCGATCGCTCATATACCCAACGATTTGGAGGCGATCGCGTCACAGAGAGCGATGTGCTGCATGTCACAGAAGGCAACCCTGATGCAACAATTGTCGGGGATTTGACTGATGCCGACAATATTCCTTCAGATGCCTTTGACTGCTTAGTTCTCACCCAGACAATCCACCTTATATATAATGTGCGCTCGGCGATACAGACAATTCAGCGGATTTTGAAACCAGGTGGAGTAGCGCTAATCACTGTTCCTGGTATCAGTCAGATTGCGTATGACCAGTGGGGAGATTATTGGTGCTGGAGTTTTACGGCTCTATCAGCCCGACGGATGTTTGAAGAGTTCTTCCCGGCGGCGAATGTTGAAGTCAACGTTCACGGAAATGTTTTAGCAGCAACTGCCTTTTTGCAAGGATTAGCAACCGAAGAACTACGGCAGGAAGAATTAGACTATTGCGATCCTCACTATCAAGTCATCATCACCATCAAAGTTGTAAAACCAGAGATTAGCTAATGAAAATACCTGGAACCCGCAGATTGCGGCAAGTGCTACAACGGGTGCAAAACCGATTGGCACCTGGTGGACTCATCCTGCTTTATCATCGTGTGGCAGAAATAGGCTCCGATCCTTGGTCTTTGTGCGTCAGTCCCAGCCACTTTGCCGAACATCTGGAAGTTTTACAAAAGCTTGGTTATACTGTAAAACTACAACAATTAAACCAGACTCTGCAAAATGGTAAGCGTCCAAAACGGCAGGTAGCTATCACCTTTGATGATGGTTATGCCGATAATTTGCACAATGCTAAACCATTACTAGAGCGTTATAAAATTCCGGCAACTATATTTCTGGCTACTGGATACATGGTGCAACAGGAGGAGTTATGGTGGGATGAACTCGATCGGATATTGCTACAACCAGGGATTTTACCGTCCGCTCTTTCGCTGAATATTAACGGTAGTGACTACTGCTGGGAATTTGGAGCAGCAGCGAACTATAGCGAACAAGACTATCAAGACAACCGCCACGTCAATTGGCTGCATAAAGATAACTGTAGTATTCGACATTCAGTGTTCTACTCGCTGTATGAATTACTCTATTCTCTACCTCAAGAGGAGCGATCGCATTTACTTGACGAAATCCGCAAGTGGGCTGGTGCTGAGTTGGTAGTGCGTCCAACCCATCGCACCTTGACACAAGCGGAGATATGTGAATTAGCTCAAGGGGAATTCATCGAAATTGGTGCTCACACAATCACTCATCCATTTCTGGCAACTTTGCCAGTCAGCGCACAACGCCAAGAAATTACCAACAGTAAAGCTAAACTTGAAGAGATTTTAGGACATTCGGTGAAGAGTTTTGCTTACCCGCATGGAAATTTCAGCGCCGAAACCAAGACGGTAGTGCAAGAAGCTGGATTTACCTGTGCTTGTAGTACTGTTCCTAAATCGGTGAGAAAAAATAGCGATCGCTTTGCCTTATCCCGCGTTGTTGTCGAAGATTGGAATGGGGAAGAATTTGCCCGAAGGCTATCGGAATGGATACCTAAATAAATCTTATTTTTTTACTCAGAAATGTCATGAATAGCCAGCCATTGGTTTCGGCAATTACCATCTTCTTAAATTGTGAGAAGTACATAGAGGAAGCTATCGAGAGTGTATTAGCCCAGACTTATGAAAACTGGGAACTTTTGCTAGTAGATGATGGCTCGACTGATGATAGTACAGCTTGCGCTTCGCGGTATGCCCAAAAATACCCCCAGAAAGTGCGTTATCTGGAACATCCTGATCATGAAAATCGTGGCATGAGTGCTACGCGCAATCTCGGCATTCGCAACGCCAAAGGAGAATATATTGCCTTCTTGGATGCGGATGATGTCTGGTTACCGCAGAAGCTAGAACAGCAATTAGCAACAATGTACTCCCAGCCAAAAGCTGATATAGTTTTTGGTCCTACTCAATATTGGTACAGTTGGACGGAAAATCCTGAAGATAGCAAACTTGACTCGCTTAGAGGAATTAACATCCTAGCCAATAAGTTATTTCATCCACCAGAGATTTTAGCGCTATTTTTGGCAGGTAAAGCGAACACACCAGGCACTTGTAGTGTTCTGATTCGACGTAAGTTGATTGAAGAAATTGGCGGATTTGAAGAAGTCTTCCGAGGGATGTATGAAGACCAAGCCTTTTTTGCCAAGGTCTACTTGAAGGGAACTGTGTTTGTCGAAACGAACTGTTGGGATAAATATCGGCAACATCCAGCTTCTAACTGTGCGATAGCCAAGAAAACAGGAGAATACGATCCTCATTACAAGCTCAACCCAGCACACGAGTTCTTCTTAAACTGGATGGTTGAATATTTAACCAAAGAAGAAATCAAGGATAAGTCGGTTTGGCAGTCTTTGGAGAAAGGGCTTTGGCCCTATCGCCATCCGAAATTATATTCCTTGTTGTATCCGTTCTTACGCATTTTTAATGGCATCAAACATCGATTGTATTTACTATGGCAGAGAAAATTAACAGTTTCCCCACCATAACGCTCTTTCCTGTCATCCTAATCATTAAATTCTCAGAGGTACTGCCCAATGCCCGTAGCGAACTATAGCAAATATTTAATGAAGTTGCGGCTCAATTCCTCATCAATGACAGCCAAAAGCTGATAAATATATCGAACAAGCGAATAACAATAACAAATCAAGTGGAATCAAATGAGTAAACAGTCCCTGGTTTCTATTATTACCCCTTTTCTAAATGCCGAAAAATTCTTTGAGGAAGCAATCGAAAGTGTTATTGCCCAAACGTATAAAAATTGGGAATTGTTTCTAGTAGATGATGGCTCCACAGATGCTAGCACCCTGATTGCCAAAAAATATGTGCAACAATATCTCGGTAAAATCTATTACCTGGAACACTCCAACCATCAAAATCGAGGTAAGAGCATTTCCCGCAATCTCGGAATTGACAAAGCTAAGGGTGAGTATATTGCCTTACTCGATGCCGATGATGTGTTTTTGCCGCAAAAGCTAGAAAAGCAAGTGGCAATTCTTGAAGCTCAACCTCAAGCTGCTATGGTCTACGGAGCAACAGAATACTGGTATGGCTGGACGGGTAATTCTCACGACTCCCAAAAGGACTTTGTCGCCAAACTCGGTGTTAAACCTGATACCTTATTTCAACCATACACTCTACTTACCCTATTTTTAAACAATGGAGGGATTGTACCCTGCACCTGTGGTTTGCTTGCACGACGGGACATCGTCAGATCTGTCGGTTGCTTTGAGGAAACTATTCAGAATATGTATGAAGACCAAGTTTTTTTAGCGAAAATCTGCCTGAAATCACCCGTGTTTGTAGAGAGTGGGTGTTGGGACAAATATCGGCAACATCCTGAATCTAGCTCTTATGTAGCCATTCGTACTGGAGAATATCATCCAAAAAAAGCAAATCCAGCACGGCGGACTTTTCTCACCTGGCTAGTAAATTATATAGTTGAACAGGGGATAAAAAATGCTGAACTTTGGCAGGTACTTAATAAGCAACTAAGACCCTATCGCTATCCCCAAGTTTACAAATTTTGGAGTTCGACTAAACACTTAATTCGAGCACTTAAGTTTAAAAGAAAAAGCCATTATTCATAAAAATAAGGATATAAACCCGGTTTTTGGCATTTTTTCACGTATTAACGCTAAATATACAAAATTATGCATTTTATTATCACTGGCGGAGCTGGCTTTATTGGTTCCCATCTTACGGAACAACTTTTGTCCGAAGGTCATGATGTGACGGTGGTCGATAACCTGATTACAGGTAGCTTAGAAAATTTACCTCAGCATCCTCGTCTGAAAATACTCCAAAAAGATTTATTACTATGTCAGCCACAAGATTTTCTAGCCCCAATTGATGGAATTGCCCATTTAGCCGCTACTCCATCGGTAACAGCTTCTTGGTTGCAACCGCTAGATGCTCATCACAATAATCTTTCCGCAACGATTGCTGTAATTGGACTTTGTAACGCTCTAAACATTCCCCGGCTAGTTTTTGCTAGTTCAGCAGCTGTATATGGTAACCCCACACAATTACCAATTTCCGAAGCACAACTGACTTCTCCGATTTCACCCTATGGCTTACAAAAACTGGTTAGCGAACAATATGCTAGTTTGTTTGCTAAGCACATCGGGTTTTCATTTATCGGATTACGCTTATTCAATGTATTTGGTCCTAGACAACTACCCAATTCCCAATACTCTGGCGTAATTTCCATCTTTTCATCAGCAATGCAGCAAGGATTGCCTTTAACAATTTATGGGGATGGAACGCAAACGCGAGATTTTATCTATGTTAAGGACGTAGCCAATGGTTTTACCAAAGCTTTAACAATTCCATTAACACCTAGCTCATCTTTAATTTTTAACTTAGGTACTGGAAAAGCTACTTCTTTAATACAATTGGTTAATCTGCTGAAAAATTGCTTACCTGAGTGGCGATCGCAAGTTAAATTTGCCCTCCCCCGTCTCGGAGATATTGAGCATTCAGAAGCTGATATCTCAAGTGCATCTTCGCTTCTAGGTTTCAAACCTCAATGGTCAGCACTACAGGCTCTAGAGTTTTGCATCGCCCCAATCAGCAAAGTATGAAAAATGGTGATTTGTTAAAACAACCGTACTGGCTTACTTTGCAACCGAGAATTGAGCGGTTTCACCCGTTCCACCACAGCCATCATGTAACGGTAATCGGGTACTTTGGCATTCTTCGGTACATATCCAACTTCTTGAGATGCTGTTGCGGGATATTCACTCAGTATCTTGCGGATATATTCTTGACGTCCTCGTTCCACATCCGGTCCAATTAAAACTAGACCTGGAGGGATATAATGAGGATCTGTGTAGAGTATCCGTAAGCTATTTGGGTTTTGGGAATTGTAAAGATTAAATTCTGCCATTGACACAGCACCTGCAGCCGCTTTACCTTGAGCTACCAATTCTAAAACTTTATCAGGTGTGGGTGCAAACTCGATCGCGGCGAGTGTCAAACCGTAAAGATTATAAAGTGGTAAGTAGTATCCTGTGGCTGAACCGGGTTGACCCAAAGCTATTTTTTTACCCTCTAGTTGTCTCAAGTTACGAATTCGGCTATTTTGACGAACAATCAAGAGCGATCGCAGGTTATTGGTACTTAGTAGCGGAAAAAGAGGCGTATATTGATGTTCCGCAATGGCGATCGCTGCTAGACCGGGTGGTGCAAATACCAATGACCAAGCTCGCTCGTTCAGACGTTCAATCGCTTTATTTTCATTAAAAGCCGGTTCTAGCTGGATGTTTGACTTGGTTTTTTCACCCAAATAGCGATTGAACTGAGCGTATTGATTCATTATTTCGCCTCTTCCACCATAATTTAGGACACCAACGATTAACTTACCTTCATGTTTTGGTGTTGATTGACATCCGCTCATCGCTAAAGATAGCAGCTGTAAAATAAACATACGACGAGAAAAAAACCGAGACATTACTTTAAATAAATTTATGTTAAGAAACTTGAAAATCGGGATTAAATTCAACTTACTTCTGATGCTAGTTTTTATAATTAGCATTACAGTCAGTGGTATTGCCTTATCAAGCTTACTTCAGCAGAGAGCGCAAGCGGAAATAACTACTCAAGCAGAAATTTTGATTCAAACGATGAATTCTGTTAGAGATTATACCCAAGGTCACATCAATCCTTTGCTGAAATCTAGATTAAACACGGATGCAGCATTCATAGCAGAAACAGTACCAGCATTCTCTGCTACTGAAGTCTTTGAGAAATTCCGTAATAACAATGAGTATAAAAATTTTATTTATAAAGAAGCAACACTCAACCCTACTAATTTACGAGATAAAGCAGATGAGTTTGAAACTCAATTAGTAGAACGCTTTCGCAAAAACTCTGCTATCAAAGAAATTTCCGACTTTCGTACTCTGCCTGAAGGTCAAGTATTTTACATCGCTCGCCCTCTAGCAGTCAAACAGCAAAGTTGTTTACGATGTCACTCAACACCTGAAGCAGCTCCTAAAAGTCAGTTAACAACTTACGGTAGGGAAAATGGTTTTAATTGGCAACTTAATGATATCGTAGCGGCTCAAATTATTTCTGTTCCTTCTGGTGATGTTTTTGCTAATGCAATTCACATTTGGACGACAATAATGGGACTAATAGTGGCAATTTTCACGATTGTGATTCTTTTGATCAACTTTTTAATCAAAAAAACAGTAATCCAGCGGATTAGAAACATTGAGAAAACAGCACAACAAGTTAGTACTGGTGATATGAATGCTAAGTTTGAGGAGAGATCCCGCGATGAAATCGGTGGGTTAGCAGCAGCATTCAACCGAATGAAATCTAGTTTAGAAATTGCGATGAAGATGTTGAATGAACGCGGCGAGTAAGTGCAAATGTAGCCTACAAACTTAATCTGGATTTAAGAAAGCAATTGCTGTTGAAATTTGAGCGCTGTTTGCGGATCGGGAATTTCTGCGGCTAATATTTTTACTAGTTCAGTCCGGGAAATTTGCGGCGAAGTGGTCAAGGCTTTTTGCACAATTAAAGGGGCGATTGGACCAATTAGATCGGCTAAATATTGTTGACATTGTCTGATGAAGCGATCATTGCTCAGCAAATCAGGGTTAACTTCAGGCGATGTAGCGGTTTCCTCTTTCCATAACAGTGCTTTGGTGCAAAACTCATGTTGTTGATGTTTGCCAAGGTGAAGTGCTAAATTTTCAACTAATTCTGAGTAACTACTGGAAAGCGCCGCAACTTGTCTGATTAAGATTGGGGCGATAGGACCAATAAATTCTGTAAGTAGCTTTTCGAGAGATTTGTACTGTTCTGGTGCGAGGTGAAGTGTAGGAGTTAGAGAAGGTTGTTTTTTTGGGGTAATGGTTGTTGCCGACAGTCCCGGTACATATACGGGGTTAAGCTGTTGGAGTGCTTGTAACACCTCTGTTGCTGACTGGTAACGCTCTTTAAAATGGTGTAGTACCATCTTTGATAGCACAGTCGCCAATTGAGGACTGACATTAGCCTGGTGTGCAAAAATAATTTCTCCTGTATCTTGATCTTCCTCGAATTGACTGGGATGCAACCCCGTCAGTGCTTGAATACTAATGATACCTAGCGAATAAATATCACTATTGGGACGCGGTTTACCTCGCCCTTGCTCTGTAGACATATAACCAGGCGTGCCAATTGCTACAGTAATATTTGTCTGCCCAGAAGTTGTTTGGATTTGGGTTTGGATTTGCTTCACCGCACCAAAGTCAATGAGGACAAATTTGCCATCAGATTCTCTGATCATGATGTTGCTTGGCTTGAGATCGCGATGAATTACATTGTGCTCATGCACAAATTCTAAAATATTTAATATTTGTTGCAAAAAATTAATAACTTGATGCTCACTCCAAGGAACACTAGCCAAAAAATCAGTTTGGAGAGTTTGTCCAACAATAAATTCTTGTACTAAGAAAAACTCTTGGTCTTGTTCAAAGTAAGCTAAAAGCCGAGGAATCTGCTCGTGAGTACCCAGTTGTTCGAGGGTTTCTGCTTCACTATTAAACAGCCGTCTCGCAGTACTCAGTAACTCCGGATGATGATTAGCCGGTTTGAGGTGCTTGACAACACACTTAGGGAAACCGGGTCTGTGGATGTCTTGGGCGATGTATGTTTGACTAAATCCTCCAGAGCCGAGAGCTTGTAGGACTTGATACCGTCCGTCTAGTAATTTTTGTAACATGGAGTAATTTACATCATCTTCGCACCAGAAGAGTGGATTAAGCACTCACTTGCTACTGCCAATTTATTGGCAGCACCACAACTAGTTGTCATGATAACGCAGATACCGAATCGACAACTAAAGGCGGCAATGATCAATAATTTTATATTTAAGGAAAGGGGAACTGTTTCCCCAATAGCGAACGTCATCTGTCATGGATGACCCTTGCCACGGATCGGCATGAGTGCAGACCGACTATGTAAGTAAATTCACCAAAACCATGAAAAAGCATTTGTTAATTACGCAGTTCGCCCATTCCCATTTTGACCATTGCCTTGGCAGAATGGGTTCGATGCGTTCATTGTAATTTAACACTATGCCCAGAAATCCTACTGAGTATGCCGTTCATCTGATGTTAGAGGGTGGTCACCGGGAAGAAGTACGTTTTTCTACAATTCAAGAATTTCAGAAATGGTACAGTGGCGAACTGATGCCTAAGTCCGCTTCTGAGGAGTTTATTAGCGTACCGATCAAGAATATTCAAGGGGAGTACATGGTTGTACGTCCATCCAGAGTTTTGGCGATCCGTGTCGAACCCCTATTTAGTTCTAGTGTCGAAAGATTTCAGTAAATTATGAGAAAACCGCTTGCAATACTTGCTTCAATGGGAATTGCCTTCTCGCAGCCGACAATGTCCACGGCTCAAGAACCGCTACCACCAATTAACCCGCAACCCCCAGCAGTACAGACACCTGCGCCGCTGAAACCAATCGTCACCCCAGCGCAGTCTGCTGACGAGTGGAATCGCTTAGGCTTGGATGATCAGATTTGGGGAAGTTGGGGTACTCGTGGCGATGCAAGAGCGCTATTAAAGTCAATCGATTACAGTTTGCATTATCTAGAAACTGACTCGGCGGCGCAAGTTTATCAAAATTATCCCATCCGGGAAATTACTCGCGATCGCGTCCGGCGCAGTTTGTTCCGCTTCCGCGAGTTAGTTGTTGAATCCCAGTCATCTAGGCAATTGCAAGCGGCGGTAAAGCGTGAGTTTACACTTTACAAATCTATTGGTCGTGATGGCAAGGGCGATGTTTTGTTCACTGCCTATTATCA
>JBBQRU010000087.1:0-23350 GCA_038214545.1 Cyanophyceae cyanobacterium
GCAGAGAAAGACTTTATTGATCGTGTCAAGCATCGAACTCCTCTACCAAATGGACGAGACTGGAAGCGGGAAGACCTCTATGAACGGTAGAATTTTCCTAGATACCAATATCTTGGTCTATATTTACGATCCTTTAGATCCGATCAAACAGAATCGAGCTATTGCCGTTGTAGACCAGCTAATTCAAACTACTCGCGCTGTAATCAGTCCTCAGATCGTAGGTGAATTCTTTGCTGCTACCACCCGTGCTTCACGTCCTTTACTGACACCTAGTGAAGCGTTTATACGTATTAATAATTATTTAGCCGCATGTATTGTGGTTGATATGACTCGTTTAATTTCCCTGGAAGCAATTCGAGGAGTAGAAACTCATCATTTCGGTTTTTGGGATGCTCAAATCTGGGCAACAGCACGATTAAACCAAATTTCAAACGTTTACAGTGAGGACTTCAACTCAGGTGCCACGATTGAGGGTGTGCAATTTACCAATCCCTTGACTGAAGACTTTATTTTGCCATAAGCCTCATCTTCTTTCGTAATGTTTATGCTGCTTTCTTAAACGATCACTGATCTTATCAGCTACATTTTATTTTTACAAAAACATACTACTGGCTTAAAACGACTTGTGCAAACAAAGCCAGACAATATCTTGACACCTGTAATTCATGTATTATAATGTAGCACACAAATAATTTACTTGTAACTCTATCGTTTTCAAGAGAGGTGATGCATGAGCATTTTTAAAGTTGAGGTTGTCAAAATCGATAGTATTATTCCTCATCCCAATGCAGATCGCTTAGATATTGCAACTTTTGAAGGGATGGGTTATCAAGTAATTACAGCTAAAGGAAACTTCCAGAATGGAGACTTAGCTTTTTACTTTCCGATTGACAGCGTTATTCCCGATCGCTATCTCGATGACTTCAACATTCGTCAATATTACTCTAAAAAAATCCGGGCTGCCAAACTGCGAGGAATTTTCTCCGAGGGATTACTAATTCCTGTGGGGAATGGATTTGTCGGGAATGTCGGCGACGACTATACAGAACACTTTGGAGTGACAAAGTATGAGTATCCAATTCCCAAAAGAATGCAAGGGGATGTGGAAGCTGCAATTGGTCAGTATCGCTTTCCTAGTCCTGAACATCTCAAGCGGTACAAAGAAGTACTGGTTGAAGGCGAACAAGTAGTAGTGACCGAAAAGGTGCATGGAACCAACTTTTCTGTGTTAGTGGATGCGGAAGGAAATACTCGGATTAGCAGTCACAACTATTTTTGGCAAAATAGCGAAGCTAATAAAGACTTAGTGTATATCCGTGCTTACAACGAAAACATAGGCTTACAAAAGCTACCACCTGAAACACAAGTTTTTGGGGAGATTTACGGTGTACAAGATCTCAAATATGGATTAAGCGATGGCGAAATTGGGATTGCTTTATTTGCTGTTCGGCAGCATGGTAAATTTTTAGATTATCGTGATTTTGTCGATTTTTGTGAAGAATTCTCTCTCCCCAGGGTGCCTGTATTGTATATCGGCGATTATAGTTGGGAAGCCGTAGCCCAGTTTAATAATGCTGATAGTGCAATTAAGAGCGATTGCCTAATGGAGGGTGTAGTTGTGCAACCAATCAAAGAACAAAATCATCGACAAGTTGGCAGGGTTGTGATGAAATTAATTAGCGATCGCTACCTTCTCCGCAAAAACGGCACGGAACTACATTAGTTAAAAATATTCACAGGCTATAAAAAAATAGGATGAGTAGACACTACTCATCCTAATTAACTTAGCTAGCTAATTTTTTAAAAATGTGGTGATAACTTAAAGTGCATCAGTCAATGCACGCCAAGTAGCTTGACCAACAATGCCATCAGCAGTCAAAGACTTGCTCTTTTGGAAAGCAATGACCGCATTTTTGGTGTTTAGACCGAACTGAGCGTCAAAAGTAATTTTGTTGCCAAGAACGATTAATAGTTTTTGCAACAATCTTACTGCTTCACCGGAAGCACCTTGTTGAAGAACTGGTAAAGAAATTGTAGTAGTGGATTTGGATTGAGCTTGCATAAAAAATTTCCAGTTATTGTGTGTGAGGAATATAGAAAGCTTGTTGAATCAACTCTTGCTTTCTGTCTCTTAATAACTGGCAGTCAAATCAACTTATGCAGTTTAATACAGAAAGAGCGATTCTTTTTGCAGCACCTGGCTTACCCATGCGCCGCACACCGTTTTCGGCAATTAATTGGAGTCGGTCTGGATCTTTCAACAGCGATTCTACAGCAATAGCTGCTTGGTTAGGCTTGTCTATCAGAATGACAGAGATTCCTAAATGCCGACTTTGGGCTTCCGCGAACAACGGATTAAATTGCGGACCCTGACCAACGATCGCTACCGCCGGTTTTCCCAAACCCACAAATTGTTCGGTTGCTGTTCCCGCCATCGCGATCGCTAAGTCTGCTTGATGCAAGCAATCATTAAAAGCATTTTGGCTAATAGTCAGAGATGCACCTTTTTGCTTATATGTCAAGGCATTCGGCTCAAGAGAGTTGACATGATCGGCGTGATTGGGAATCCAACCTTGAGACTCTAAAATTTGTTGTATGGTATTGCAGTCCAAACTAGGAGCGATCGCGCCGAGAAACATCAGCGACCGTCCCCGAAAATTCACCAATAAACTCCCCACCGCCATCAAAATCAACGTCCAATTCTCATAAGCTTCAGGAGGACGAGAGCCAGGGATCAGCGTAATCACCAAAGGACGAGCAGTTTCTTGCTGTTCGCTATCCAACCCATAAAACCGAGGTACTACCTGCACCGGCTCAAGATTGTCCATCATCGGATTTCCTAAATCCAAAGTCGGAATTGACCACTTTTGCAAAATTTCCTTTGTCAGTGTATCTCTGGGAAAAACAGCTTTACATCGTGGACGACTCATTAACCAACGTTCCCAAGGATGGTAAATCGAACCAGAAAAATTCTCCCACCAAGCGCGGTGTGACTTGCGAGGTAACACCCCAGCTTCATCGCGCACATAATATTCTGTCTTTGCTGTCCCCACAAAAGCATAATCAGCACCACTCAACCAGGCAAATAACAGCGGTACCAAATCACCCACAGCCAAGATCATCTTTTTACCACCTCCCGGCAAACGTGTCCAACTGCGAATAGCTTTAATTTGGCTGAGAGTCAGTTGTAACAAACCGCCATTAACATCCCGCAGCAGCTGCTTTCCATCCATGTAGAGAAAACCACCACTCGGTAAAACCCGAACTTCGCCAATTAAAGGAACATTTAATTCTTGATAAAGTCTTCCTTCTCCGACTATTGGTAAAGCAGAGATTTCGACTTTTGACTGCTGCTGGATTTGCTGCACGATCCGGATAGCGATCGCATCTTCCCCGTGACCATTACTTAAAATCAGTAGCTGAGAAGGAGAGTGGGACAAATTAAATTTATTCATAAGAAACAAAAACTCATAATTAACTGTCTTCAAGGCAAGAGGGATATAGGGTCTGAGTAATTAGTGTTATCGTTCATCCCCTAACCTCTTCGAGCGTAACTCCTATTGATCAGGCTTATATTATGCGTGTTTCTTCTACAGCAATTTGTACTTTAGCAGCCTTGACGGCGGGCAATCAACTCCAATCGGCGTCAGCTATGCCTAATCACCCAGCCCCAACACAACCGCAAAAAACCTCTAAATTAGTAGTTCCAGCGATTGTCCATGCGACTACGCCAGTAAAAAATATTGCGCGTCCAGAAACTTTAATTGCTCAACAATTTTCGGCAAATAAAGGTGTAGTAGTCAAGACAATTCCCAACCCAACTAATCCTTCAACCCCGACAAATGCACAAACAGTCAAAGACTTAGTCCTCACCGCTACAGATGTGCAAATTCTCGGTGCAACACCCGAATTACAAGCAGTTATCGGCAAAGTCACAAAAACTCGTGCTGGTGGAGAAACCAGTCGCAGCCAAATTCAACAAGACTTAAACGCGATCCTCAACACCGGCTTATTTGCTGATGCCCGTGTGAATACCACCAACACTGCCAACGGGATAAAAATAGTTTATCAGGTACAGCCCGTGATCGTGCGATCGCTCCAACTTTCTGGTGGCAAAGCCCTCACCTTACAAATCGCCCTCGACCGTCTACAACCCTTACTAGGCAAACCAATCAGCCCAACAACTTTGGGTCAAAGTGTCCAACAAATCAACAAATGGTATACCGACCATAATTATGTCCTGGCGCGGGTAATCTCAATTACACCTAGTCCAAACGGCATTCTGACTGTGAATGTTGCCGAAGGAATAGTAAATAATATCAAGTTTCGCTTTGTCAACGATAAAGGTGATGCTGTTGACGATAAAGGTAAACCTGTTAAAGGACGCACCCAAGAAAGTTTCTTACGCCAGCAGTTAAAGTTACAACCTGGACAAGTTTTTCAACAAGATATCGTCCAGCAAGATATCCGGCAATTATATCAATTAGGATTATTTCAAAATATTACGATTGCACTCGTTGGTGACGCCAAACAAACCGATGTAGTTTATGAATTAAATGAAACATCAGCTCGGAGTTTCAACCTGGGCGGTAACTATAGTAATGATAGTGGAATCGGCGCGACCGTAAATTATAAAGATCAAAATTTAGGTGGGATTAATCAAACTCTCGGTGCAAATGTCCAAGTCACCCGCCGCGACATCCAATTTGACGGCAATTTCACTAATCCTTATCGCGCCACTAACCCTGACGCCTTAGGTTATCGCGTTGACGCCTTCCGCCGCGCTGGACTTTCGGAAACTTTTGACGATAAAATAAAATTAGCTAACGGCGATAAGGTCCGCCAAAACCAAATCGGTGGCGGAGTTACCCTCCAACGACCAATCGGAGAGTGGGATACATCGCTAGGTTTGAATTATACACGCACTAGTATTCGCGACATTAATGGTAATATTGCTGCCTTCGACGCTAAACACAATCCTCTCTCATTTAGTGGTACAGGTATTGACGATTTAACCACAGTCTCTTTCAATGCAGTTCGAGACCAGCGTAATAACCCTGTAAATCCAACTCAAGGTTCTGTGATTAGCCTCAGCGCCGAACAATCAGTTCCTGTTGGTGAAGGTAACATTGATATGAAGCGACTACGAGCAAATTACAGTCAATATGTACCTATTCGCTTACTAGGAACCAAAGATACTGAAGTATTAGCAGTAAATCTCCAAGGTGGTACAGTTATTGGTGACTTAGCACCTTATCAAACTTTCAACATCGGTGGACCCAATTCAGTTCGTGGTTACGATTTTGGTGCTGTTGGTAGCGGTCGGTCGTATGTATTGGCTTCAGCCGAATACCGTTTCCCGATATTACAACCTGTAGGCGGAGTACTTTTTGCTGACTTTGCTTCCGACTTAGGGAGTGGCGACACAGTTTTAGGCGAGCCTGGAGTCGTGCGAGGTAAGCCAGGAACGGGTTTTGGCTATGGTGCTGGTGTGCGCGTACAATCACCATTAGGTTTACTGCGAGCTGATTATGGTATTAATGACCAAGGAGAAAGCCGATTTCAGTTTGGCGTAGGTCAGCGATTCTAAACCTATTTGGTATTGTTTTAGTGTTGTGTACGGAGACTATCAGTGTAGTATTAGGGAGAAAAGTTTTCAGTCTACAGTCTTCTGCGCGATTTCTGTTCGGTTTGCGATTTGCAGCACTCACAATCTCATTACCTTTGTCATGGACACAACAGCCAATAACACATTGCAGGGTGGGAAATATACTCTCGACCAGGAAATAGGACGCGGTGGCTTTGGGATTACCTTTAAAGCTACACACAACTATTTAGGTCAAGTAGTAGTGATCAAAACGCTGCATCAGCATTTACAGCAACACCCTGATTTTGCCAAATTTCAACAACAGTTTCAAGATGAAGCCAGACGCTTAGCGGCTTGTGTTCACCCAAATATTGTCCGAGTCAGCGACTATTTCTTAGAAGCTGGGTTGCCTTACATGGTAATGGATTATATTCCCGGACAAACCTTAGAGCGAGCAGTTGTCTATGCGATGACGCCTTTACCTGAGGCGGTCGCGATTCATTATATTTGTCAGGTTGGTGCTGCTTTAGAGGTAGTACACCAAAACGGCTTATTACATAGAGATGTTAAACCAGAAAATATTCTCCTCCGTGAAGGCACGCAGCAAATTGTATTAATTGATTTTGGAATTGCTAGAGAATTTACTGCCGGAGTTAAACAGACTCATACTGGCATGGTTTCGGAAGGATATGCGCCAATAGAACAATATCTGTCGCAAGCACCCCGCACAGCAGCTACCGATGTTTACGGTCTCGCCGCTACCCTTTATACCTTATTAACAGCACAAGTCCCGATCCCCGCGCTGATCCGTAATCACGAGCAAATGCCGACTCCGCGCGAATTACAACCTCATCTGAGTGCATCTGTAAATCAAGCGGTGATGCGAGGGATGGCAGTAGAGGCGCGTTTCCGTCCAGTCACAGTCGCAGAATGGTTATCTCTATTGCCTCCAGATCAATTATCGGGTGTTGCGTCAGCTAATTTAGCACCAACACAAACAGTAGCCACTGTAACTTTAAATACTGCCAGTGAAGCTCCGACTGGGGTGAAAAATCCGCCTCAAGCGCTGTTACTCGTCAAGAAACTTTTATCATTGCCAAAAATTTGGCTCGTCGGTGGTGGAGTAGCTCTCGTGGCTACAGCGGCTGCGGCGATGATTAATAACTCGCATAAGTCTGCAGCGCCAGAACCCACTGTTACACCAACAAGTATTGCCCAGCCAAAGGTTGACACTAACACGATCCCGGCTGTTGAGGTAAAACCTAAGCCTCAGGTAGTAGATGAACCGCCACCAGTTAAAACCACAACTACTCGGAGTAGTACTCGGAGACGACGTAGTACCTCTACGGAAGACTCTTCTCCAGTCCGGAAAACTGATACTCAGTCATCTGATGATTCCAATTCCGATTCTCAAGATTCTAGTACAAATTATACTGAATCCCAAAAACGTTTAGTTAAAACACTCCGCCGTAGTCGTCAACAACCACAAACTTCTGCTGATGATTCTCCTTCCCCAGTAGAATCACAGGCTCCTAAAAGTAGTAATTCGGCTGCGCCGCCGCGAGAAACTTCTGTCCCAACTGAGTCAAAACCTGTAAACAAAGGTAAATCTTCAAATCCGCCGGCGATTGTTGTTCCTACTGAATCTGCACCGAATTCTAAGCAGTCTTCGCCGAAGCAGGAGGAGGGTAAAAATCCTCTTTTAGATCAGTTGAAAAACGCGGAGGGGCGCTGAGGTGGCGCGGAGGGGCGCTGAGAAAAGAGTAATTGTTGCCAAACTTGGTAGCCGCGATCGCTTAGGTGGATGCCGTCTGTGGTTAGTTCGCGTTGGAGGTTGCCGAGGATGTCGATGAAGGCGTTGTGGATGTCGAGGTAGGTGGCTTTTTCTTGTTGGGCGATGGTGGCGATTGTCAGGTTGAGATTGCGGATACGACTATTGGGGATGGCGGCGAAGCGAGTTGGGAGAATTGATTGGACGATAATTTCGGCGCTAGGGTGTTGGTTATGGAGGCGGCGGATGATTTGGCGATGATTGTTTAAGATTTCTTCGTCACTTAGACCTTTTCGCAAATCGTTGATGCCGGCCATGATGTAAATTTTATCTGGTCGAATCGCCGCAATTGCTGGTAGTCTTTTGAGGATGCCGCCTGTGGTGTCGCCGGAGATTCCCTGGTTTAACCAGAGTTGTGTTTTTGGGAGGTTTTCTTCGGGGAACCAGAGGCTGAGAGAGTCTCCGACTAATACGTTGAGGTGATTTGTGCCTTGTGATTGGGCTATCGCTTTTGCTTCGTTAGCAAGTAGGGTTTTCCAATCCTCGTAGGTAGGTTTAAGTGCGGCTTTGATTCGTGATGATTCTATACGTTTTTCATCGGCACGAGGATAAATTTTGCCTGATTTTAATGCGGCTAGTCTTTGCTCGAAAAGCTCACTGCCGGAATTAGCTTTGTACTTCGATTGGAGTGTGGTTAATGGCTGTGTTGGCGGTTTACTAAATTCGGGGGCAATATCAATTGTCTCTAACGACGGTTTGCTAAATTCGGGGGCAATATCAATTGTCTCTAACGACGGTTTGGCTATCGATTGTTTAGATGGGCTTTCTGGTTGGATCGATGGCACTGGGAGAGTGATCATGAGGATGGGTGATCCTGTTAACAATGCTATTGCTAGCAGGTACGGTTGTCTGCTTACTAAGATATGTGTCTCCTTAGACATAAGCCTTTTAGTTAATGTTCCAATAAATGAAGAATCTGCAACCTATTCCTCTACACCCCGCCACGGTTAAACCATCCATGATTTGACTTCTGATAAACTGGCAAGATTTTTGTCAAATGCTGATCGGCATCTGGCTACTACCATTAATTGGTATTTTTCTTGAGTATTTTCTTTTGTCACTTATATTGTTATGACTTTACCAGATTTTACGTATAAATACAAAGGGTATCTCTTGTCTGTCGGCGATCGCTGTCTGGAGTTGGGAAGTTATACGTAGGGATCGATCTGCCAGAATTAAAGAGCGCACTTGCACCTGTAGTAAGGTCACGTACTGCGGTAGTCTAGAAGATGAATGAATTTATCTGCTGGGTTATAGAAGTTTATGCCCTCCGCTGTTTCCAGCCAAACACGTACAATCCGCATCGGTTCTCGCAAAAGTCAACTTGCCCTAGTTCAAACACACTGGGTACAAGCAGAACTACAAAAGAACTTTCCTGAGATCACGTTTGAAGTTCACACCATGTCCACTCAGGGTGACAAAATCTTGGATGTGCCTCTGGCGAAGATTGGTGATAAAGGTCTGTTTACTAAAGAACTTGAATTGGGCATGGTCAATAATGAGATTGACTTTGCTGTCCATTCTCTTAAGGATTTGCCGACTCACTTGCCATTGGGATTAGTTCTGGGTGTAATTACCAAGCGCGAAAATCCTGCTGACGCTTTAGTTGTTCACGAAAAACATAAAGCTTTACAAATTGATACCTTGCCAGCCGGTGCAGTCATCGGTACATCTTCTTTACGGCGATTGGCACAATTACGTCACCATTTTCCGCATTTTGTTTTTAAAGATGTCCGAGGTAATTTGAATACGCGTCTCGCTAAGCTTGATGCTGGTGAGTATGATGCGTTAATTTTAGCCGCAGCCGGTTTGGAAAGATTGGGGATGAGCGATCGCGTTCATCAAGTTATCCCTAAAGAAATTTCTCTCCACGCTGTCGGTCAAGGTGCTTTAGGTATCGAATGTCGGGCTAATGATCCGAGTTTACTCGCTTTGCTGATTTCCTTGGAAGACCCAGAAACACGCGATCGCTGTCTAGCCGAGAGAGCTTTTTTACGCTCTTTGGAAGGCGGTTGTCAAGTGCCTATCGGTGTAAATACGGAAATTATTGGCGATCAATTAACATTGATGGGCATTGTTGCCAGTGTTGATGGCACAAAAATGGTGACTGATACCGTGACCGGGTTAGCTGCTGATGCCGAAAAAGTCGGGATAGAATTAGCGCAGCGTATGCGCCAACAAGGTGCTCAAGAGATTTTGGAAGAAATCTTTAAGGACGTTGGACGCGGGACTTGAGGAATGGGGGAGGGGAAGAGTGGGGGAATGGGGGTTAGCCTGGGCTTTAATTCCAGAGGAGTTTCTCATTTTCTCCACTTTTTACTCCTCTTATCAAGTGGAACATCAAAATATTGGCATTAGGGAAGGAAGAAAGACAGCATGCGGATTTTATTTGTGGCAGCAGAAGCAGGTCCCGTAGCAAAGGTTGGCGGGATGGGTGATGTGGTTGGTGCCCTACCAAAAGTATTGAGGCAAATGGGGCACGACGTGCGGATATTTATCCCTTATTACGGCTTTCTCCCAGATAAAATGGTAGTTCCGAAAGAACCAATCTGGTCAGGGGCGGCAATGTTTCAAAGCTTTAATGTTTATGAAACTGTTTTGCCAGGAACTGATGTGCCCATGTATTTGTTTGGTCATCCTTCCTTTTTACCACGCCGGATCTATGGTGGAGAAGATGAAGATTGGCGCTTCACTTTATTTGCCAATGGTGCGGCTGAGTTTTGCTGGAATTATTGGAAGCCTAATATTGTCCATTGTCACGACTGGCATACGGGGATGATTCCGGTGTGGATGCATCAAGATCCAGATATTAGTAGTGTGTTTACAATCCACAACTTGGCATATCAAGGACCTTGGCGTTGGTATCTGGAAAAGATTACTTGGTGTCCGTGGTATATGCAAGGACATAATACAATGGCTGCTGCTGTACAGTTCGCTGACAGGGTAAATACAGTTTCGCCGACTTATGCTGAGCAAATCAAAACCCCCGCCTATGGAGAAACTTTGGAAGGCTTGTTGTCTTTTATCAGCGGCAAGTTATCGGGGATGATTAACGGTATCGATACTGAGGCTTATAATCCAGCAAACGATAAATATATTCAGCAAACTTTTACGGATCAAACTTTAGATCAACGTAAATCTAATAAAATTGCTTTACAAGAAGAAGTTGGTTTAGAAGTCAATAAGAATGCCTTTTTAATCGGGATTGTCACGCGGTTGGTGGAACAGAAAGGCATTGACTTAATTTTACAGATGCTCGACCGCTTCCTCGCTTATACCGATGCCCAGTTTGTGTTGTTGGGGACTGGCGATCGCTATTATGAAACGCAAATGTGGCAAACTGCGTCTCGTTATCCCGGACGGATGGCAACTTACCTACTTTATAATGATCCTTTGGCGCGGCGGATCTATGCGGGTAGTGATGCTTTCCTGATGCCTAGCCGTTTTGAACCTTGCGGAATCAGCCAAATGTTAGCCTTGCGTTACGGCTGCGTCCCTATTGTCCGTCGTACCGGAGGATTGGTGGATACTGTCTCACCCCATGACCCAATCACTCATACAGGTACTGGTTATTGTTTTGACCGTTATGAACCATTAGACCTGTACACTTGTATGGTTCGCGCTTGGGAAGGTTTCCACTACAAAGATTACTGGCAAGCAGTTCAACAACGCGGGATGCAACAAGACTTTAGTTGGCACAAATCTGCTAAAGAATATGTAAAGTTATATAACTCAGTCTTGGGATTGCCAGAAGAAGAACCAGTACCAGTCGCAAATGAGCCTGTGGCTAGTGGTGTGAGCAAATAAGTTTGGGGAAAAAATCTTCGCGATCGCGATGTTCAAATTATCTTCAACGATTTGAATACTGCGATCGCTCTTTTTTGATTGATTTTAAACAATACTCTAATTCAAGTCAGGTTATATTTAACCCATCCCATCTAAAGCAGAGCTGATAGGTGAGGATTCTTATACGCATCCTGATCTCAGCAGTTAAAAGCTGAAATAGTATCTAACCACACCCATTTGCAGCATTTGTTGTTCCATCTTTATCAACTGATGAAAAAAGCCGCCCTGAATCGACTCTGTATTTATGGCTCGATTGGATTAACCTCCTTGACAGTCTTCCTCAGTACAAATACTTACGCTAACACTAAAGTAGTATCCTCAACGGCAACTTCCGTTCCGGCGAAGGCTTTCATCTGGCCAACTCAAGGCGTAATTTCCAGAGGTTTCCAAAGTTCTACTCACCCAGGAATTGATATCGCCGGAGAAGCGGGAGTTCCTGTTGTTGCTGCTGCTTCTGGTAAGGTAATTACATCTGGTTGGGATGATTGGGGCTTTGGTAACTACATCCGCATCAAGCATCCTAATGGCAGTGTTACAGTTTACGGTCACAATCGCCGTTTATTAGTGAGTAAAGGTCAAGAGGTCGCCGTAGGTCAAACAATTGGAGAGATGGGAAGTACCGGCAACAGTACTGCACCTCACCTGCACTTTGAAGTTCATCCCCACGGTATTGAGGCTGTTGATCCTCTACGCCTACTATCTAAGAGAAATTCCGAAAATATCATACCACCGGAACTAGCAACTGCTGAAGTTCAAAATAATTCAGCGCCGGTAATGCAACCAATACCTCAGCAAAGAATGGTAGCGATGGGTATGCGGACTAATGTGGGATGTGGTGGGGTCACCGTGATTTCTGGGGAGACAGCCAACGCACTTGTGAAAGTCTGTGAGGAAAACGGTCAGTTGTCTTATATTGGACAATTGAAGCAAAATCCTCAGCCGATACGCCTTTCGGCGCAAAATGTGGGCATAGATCTTTATCGCGCAGATAATGGTAGCTATTCTTACATCGTCAGCCCTGACGGAGTTGAAGTTTTGCACGATGGTCAAAAACTGCGGTTTGACAGTTTTCATGCCAACTAGGATTGAAATTGAGCAAGTTGTTTTGTGAAGTTATATTACTGATTTTTGGGCGATCGCACGGTATCCCTTGTGTTTACAGTCGCGATCGCTTGAGATCAGGAAATTTATACTAAATTAATTTTTTCTTTATACCCTTCCCACTAAAAGCACTATAAGATACTTTGTAAGCCTGGTTGAGATATCAGGAGGGATTCAAAGATAATCCCAGCAATATTCTGTTTAGAACAGAAAACCAAGCGTGATGCAACATAGTGCTCATTCGCAGCATGTTGTCCTTCAGGAACCATCTACACCGGAACTGCATAAGTTGATTTTTCTGGCACATATCAATTATTGGAAAAGCGAGCAACGCTTTTCTGGTAATTATTCAAACTAAGGACAAAATTATGTCTTCTAAGTCAGCAACCTGGAAAAAATTTCTCAATCCTGTTTGGTTCTCATTAGCTGGATTCGGTTTCATGTTAGCTATGCTTGCCCAACCACAAGCAGCTTCTGCAGCAACACGTTATTACAACTATAACTACGTCAGCACCAACGGTAACTGTCTGAATGTTCGTACAGGTCCTAGTACATACTACCGTTCTGTTGACTGTCTAGCTAACGGTTCCAGAATTCGTGGCCCCGTTAGATACGGTTATGCTAACGGCTATGCCAAGCTACCAGATGGTAATTATGCTTACAGCCAATATCTCAGCAGCACCCGCCGTGGTGGAGATTACTACAATCGCCCTGGTGTTGGTGGTCGATATAATCTTTCTCTGGGTTCTCAAGGTTCAGCAGTTTCACAACTCCAAAGAGCATTGGGTTTAAATGCTACTGGGTATTATGGTCCGGTAACACAAAGCGCTGTTAGCAGATTCCAGTCACGATATGGCTTGAACGCTGATGGTGTAGCTGGCCCAAATACTTTTAATGCACTTCAAAATTATTCCAGTGGTTACTAAGAAGATTACATCGCCACTAGTTTGATAATCCTCTGATTTTAATACTTAACCCGAGATGCTGAAAATCCAAAGCAACTCGGGTTTTTAAGTAGACGCTAATGTGGTTTATGTTTATTTTTGTTGTAAAGGAATTTGAATCACAAACTCGGTACCTTTGCCGAATTCACTTGAACATAATAACTTACCTCCATGTTTTTCTACGACAATTTGATAACTAATTGATAATCCTAAACCTGTACCCAAACCCACAGGCTTAGTGGTAAAGAATGGATCGAATGCCCGCTGCTCAATTTCTGGTGTCATTCCTGGTCCATTATCACGAATCCTGACAGTCAGACAATCCTGCGCCAGTAGCTCGTTATCACCCTTCACAATCTCAGTACGAATCCGAATTTGTGGTTGATAGTTTCTCACACATTCACCTGTATTTTGGTAACTAGTAAAAGTGTATTCGAGAGCATCAATCGCATTACTCAATAAATTCATAAATACTTGATTTAGCTGACCTGGGTAACATTCGGTAGGCGGTAATTTTTCATATTCTTTAATTACTTCAATTCCTGGATAATCAGGTTTAGCTTTGAGACGATTTTGCAGAATCATTAGCGTACTGTCAATACCTTCATGAATATCTACCGCTTTCATATCAGCTTCATCCAATCGCGAGAAATTTCGTAAAGAATTTACAATTTCACGGATGCGAACTGCGCCTATTTTCATTGAAGAGAGCAACTTTGGTAAATCCGTAATTAAGAAATCTAAATCAACGGCGGCAATTTCTTCTTGGATATCTTCACTAGGTTGAGGATATTCTTGCTGATATAACAGAAGTAATTTGAGAAGGTCTTGAGCGTATTCATTAGCATGGGCAATGTTGCCATATATAAAATTTACAGGATTGTTGATTTCGTGGGCAACTCCAGCGACTAATTGACCTAGACTAGACATTTTTTCGCTTTGCACAAGTTGAGATTGGGTGTTCTGGAGTTTTTGTAGAGTTTGTTCCAGTTGTTTAGTTTGTTTTTGGGCGATAACTGCAGTTTCCAGGCTTTGGGTGTACAGTTCAGCTTGATTGATGGCAATTGATAGCTGATCTGCTACAGCTTGTAACATTTCAACTTCACTATCATTCCAGTTTCGAGGTATGTTGCAGTGACCGCAGAAAAGCACACCAATTTTGCCTGCAGGAGTTTGGATTGGTAAAGCTAATAAGGATGTATAGCCTAAAGATTGTAAAAACGTCTGTAGCTTCTCCTCGCTGACGAGTTTTGCATCATCAATCCGCAAGATTCGCTGTTGTAAGAGTAATTTGCTGACAGAACCAACTTTTGGGGATGGGTAAAAACCTAAAAGACTAGGTAAATTTGGATTCCGGGCTTCTTTAATCACATCCCAAGCGGGGGATTCTCCTTGAAGTTGATACCAAGCGTAAGCACAGCGGTCTAATTTTAATAACTGGTGGATTTCTTGGATAGTTGTTTCCAGGACTGTATCGAGGTCAAGGGTGTTGCGGATTTGATTAGAAAGTCGATTCAGTAATTTTTCCCGCCCTGCTAAATCTCGATATCGCGCTTCTGACTGCTCTTTGGCTGCTTCAATTTGCTTACGGGCTGTGATATCTGTAGATTTACCAGCAATTGCATAGGGAATTCCCGTTTCGTCACAAATGGGAAATTTTACTGTCATGTAGTAGTGCAGCCCATCTGAAGAGGGTACTATATCTTCCCACTCTAAAGGAGTTCGGGTTTTCAAGACCTGCTGGTCTTGGTTTTCCAAGTAATCAGCTATTTGGGGGAAGATCTCGCGATCGGTTTTACCAATGACATTTTGACTTTTCAGATTGTAAACTTTTTCAAATCCCCGATTTACCAATATGTAGCGACCTTGAAGATCTTTGACAAAAATCACCGCTGGTGAATTATCTATAACATTTTCTAATAGCTTTTGAGTTTTTCGCAGGGCAATTTCGGTCTGGACGCGATCGCTAATGTCGATCATGATTCCATTCCAAACAATATTGCCATTAGCTTGTTTTTGAGGTAGAGATTTCGCCTGCACCCACTTCAGACTACCGGATTCTAATAAAAACCGCCCTTCCCAAGTAAAAGCTTGTAAAGTCTCAGCAGAGACAGCAATTGATTTCTCCAAGCTTTGGCGATCGTCAGGATGAACCATATCCATGATCTGGCGATTATCTTGCTGAGCTGTTTCTGGTTCGATACCATAAATATCGCGACAACCGTCACTAGCGTAAGTAAAATTCTGTGTCCCATTGGGACACAAAACAAACTGATAAATCATGCCCGGTAAATTAGTTGCCAAAGTACTCAAGCCTGCGGTATCGGTATGCGGCAATGCGGCTTCGGTTGGTGAACGTGTCACGATCTCTGTAAATAAAATAATTCCGCCAATTTCACCAGCTTTGTCATACCACGGACAACTTTTCCACCTGATTGAATTAGCGTCATCAGTAGAGATAAAATCGGACGCCGTCCCACTCCAGGCACCCGCTAAGCAGCTTTGATAAATAGTTTTCCATCTCGGTGAAATCTCCGGAAATATATCGTAATGGTAACATCCAGTTAAATCTCGTTCTCCTAAGCTATGGTCTGTTAACCACTGGTGACTAGTAAAGATGTAGCGCATCTCGCGATCAAGCATCGCAATAGCTACAGTCGTGTGTGCCAAAAATAGTTGAAACAGTTCTGGGTTTTCTGGCGAGTACATAGGTGAAGTGGGACACACTTTAATTAAGGGAACGGTCGTGCTGGGCAAGTAGATCACTTACCGGCAGATAAAAATTGTTATTTCCGCTAATATAGCTACTAAGAGAGCAATTAATCTTCAGGGTTTTCCAGTAAATCTGCCTTGATGTCATGGTTAATTTCATATTTCTGAGACTTAGTTGTCGATCTGGGCAGAAAAAAACCGACGTATTTGCCGGTTTCTCGCTCATAACCTTTTTTACTTTCGCGCTTCTACTCGTCGGGGTGGTGACAATTAGCCTGGGTCAGTTAAATATTTGGCGGTGATTTGTAAAATTCGCTCAGCAGCGCGACCATCGCCAAAGGGATTTATTGCCGTTGCCATCAGTTGATAAGCTGTGGGATTGCTCAATAATTCCGTCGCCGCCGCCAATATCTGCTCACTGTCAGTACCCACTAGCATGGCTGTCCCCGCTGCAATTGCTTCTGGTCTTTCAGTAGTTTCTCGTAGTACCAGCACTGGTTTGCCTAAACTGGGCGCTTCTTCCTGCAATCCACCAGAATCAGTTAATAGGAGATGCGACTTCTGTATTGCCCCCACTAACTGTCCATAATCTAAAGGTTCTGTTAAGAAAATCCGGGGATGATTGCCCAAGATTGCCTGCAATGGTTCACGGACTGTCGGATTGCGATGTAATGGCAATAGCAATGCTGTGTCCGGAAAGTTCTCTAGTATTTGTAAAAAGCCTTGAGCAATTCCTTGCAATGGTTCGCCCCAATTTTCCCGGCGATGTACAGTTGCTAGTAATACCCGATGTTTTTCCCAGTCCAAATTAGGGATATTACAAGCCGGTTGAGACGCAGCGACAGTCAACAGTGCATCAATTACAGTGTTACCTGTGAGATGAATTTCGCCTAGAACCCCAGAACGTTTCAGATTCTCCACCGCTAAAGAAGTAGGTGCAAAGTGCAACTGACTCAACTGCGAAATTAAGCGCCGGTTAGCTTCTTCGGGATAAGGATTAAATAAATCATCTGTCCTCAACCCAGCCTCAACGTGACCAACGGGAATTTTCTGGTAAAAAGCAGCTAAAGTCGCCGCAAAAGCCGTCGTCGTATCTCCCTGCACCAACACGAAATTTGGCTTGTGTGCTTGGAATAAAGTTTCTAAACCTTTTAAACTTCGGTGAGTAATATCGCTCAAAGACTGCTGAGGCTGCATAATCTCTAGATTTTGGTCGGCTTTCAGGTCAAACAGCTGCATCACTTGCTCAACCATCTCCCGATGCTGACCAGTCAAAATGACTTGTGTATCTAATGCCGGGTAACGCAGAAACTGTTGAATCACCGGAGCTAATTTAATGGCTTCGGGACGCGTACCCAAGATAATGCAAACTCGCTTCTTAGTCATTTGTCATTTGTCATTTTTTTCTTTATGGGTAAAGGATAGAGGATCTATCAATATTCGTCATGTACAATCGATGACAAATAAGCTACCCATGAAAAAACCCGGCTTAACCGGGCAGATGCATTGATTGTCAATTTTCGTTCCGCAACTTTTATTGCTTAATTTCGCAAGTCAAAGGACAAGCAGCAAAAACTGACGAGTGCTGGGTGTCTGGTCTTTGCAACCAATTCAACCATTTAACTTCTTCTAAATGAATACCTTTCGCTGTCAGCACTGCCGCTCCCACCAACACAGCGATCGCGTTAAATGCAACTAAACTACCAGCAACTAGCAAAACTGCACTCATCGGCATCACCGATTGCAGAACCACTGATAGTAAACATCCCACGGTAGCCATCAAGACAACTAAAGGAAACCCGACAACCAATAAACAAACTGCCAATGTGAAAGTCCAGATCAAAAAGCTTTTGATCGTGAACAAAGAATAGGTTTTGACATTTGAGCTTTGAGCTAAAGCCATGATTTTTCTCCTCTAGGAATGTTGAGTAATTCGATTGACCAGAGATCGGAAAATCCACCCAAATATGAGATGTGGTACTTTTCCAACTTTGTACACTTTTACATCTGCCAAGTCTTTAAACTCTCGACGGATGCCTTAATACCATCTTCAATCGGCGCAAATATAGTGCCGACCACCTTTTCATTTGGGTTCCACACAAACAATGTAATTGCTGTTGTGGTTCATACTTCACTGTCGATTTCAGCTGTCGTGGAAACGACTTGATCCACAATCTTGCTCAGCCGGTTCAGTAGATTTTCAGTATATGAAAGCTCAAGCGTTAAATGATCATTCGTTTAATAAACTTTACATTCAATCCAGGATCTATATGACCAACATTCTAAATTTTAAAAATACTCATCATTTTTTGTGGATCTACCTAAAGACAGAGAACAGAGAAAACACTGAGTTTAAGCTTTGCTAGATTTGATCCCCGGCAATCTAGTCTCGTTTAGCGACAAAATACCGAGATGAAAATTGCCGTCAACTCACAACTTAGCTTAACATTTCTTATAACTAGCTAGGCTATTCTCATAATTTATCTGACTTAATCTCAGCAAAAACTTCTACAAGACGATAGAAAGCATAATCAGTTGGGAAAAATAGACACAGAGAAAGGTTATTCAATCAACTAGTAAGCTAAAAAACAGATGACAGAATCACAGCATCCACCGATTGCCCTTGGTGCTCCTCGGAACATGCCGCCAATGCCGCCACCACCACCACCAAGTCCAACTACTCAACGGCAGAGTTCCCAGACCTTAGAAATGCCAGCAGCACCACCACCAATGGCAGGACATCGCCCAGGTTCGCCACCACCACCAGGAGGAGCACGGGTGAAGACGAGTAATTCCGCAGTAACTTTAGAGTTTTTAATTCGTGAAGCCTACGATAAAGGCTTTTCCGACCTTCATTTAGGTGTAGGAGAAATACCGCGCTATCGTAACCGAGGAGAAATCCAAACAACAGAACATCCCGAAACCGATCGCGAAACCTTCATGAGTTGGTTAGGTGAGGTACTGACAGAAGCAGAAATCAAGCGTTTTCTCGAAAACCTAGAATTTGATGGTGCAACCCAGTACGAATTTGCGCGGGTGCGGATAAATATTTTTGAATCGCTCAAAGGTTCATCAATGGTGCTGCGCTTGATTCCGCTCAAAATCTTGACAATGGAACAATTAAACCTACCCACAGTTTTTCGAGATATTTGCCATTTTCATAAAGGATTGATTTTGGTCACAGGTCCGACAGGTTCTGGTAAATCTACAACAATGGCAGCGATGGTTGACTACATCAATAAGGAGATGCCAAAGCATATCATCACCATTGAAGACCCGATTGAATTTGTCCACAAAAGCCAGAAATCATTAGTCAAGCAACGGGAAGTAGGAATGCACACCCATAAATTTGATAACGCCTTAAAAGCAGCCTTGCGGGAAGACCCCGATTTGATTCTCGTGGGGGAAATGCGCGATAAGGAGACAGTTAATACTGCTTTAAAAGCAGCGCAAACAGGTCACCTAGTTATGGGAACCCTCCACACCAACAGCGCAGTCAAAACAATTGAGCGAATCCTGAATCTCTACGCCGGCGAAGAACAAGACGCCATGCGGGTAGCAGTTTCTGAATCTCTAGTAGGTGTAATTGCTCAAGGATTATGCCGTACTACTGACGGCAAACGAGCAGCATTCCATGACATCTTAATCAACACTGACGCAGTCAAAGACTGGATCAAAGACGGTAAATATGACGAAATTACCGAATTAATGAAGCAAGCCGGTTTTGATGGCATGATTACCATGAACCAGTCACTGCTAAACCTCTACCAAGAAGGTCGCATTACTGAAGAAACAGCATTAGAGATGTCACCCACCCCGAATGAAATGGCACAATTCCTCAGAGGTCGAGTTTAAAGGTGAGTCCTCTTGAGTCGGGGTTTGTCCACAAATTGTGGACATTTTTCCAGTTAAAGTGCTCTTGAGTCGGGGAGTGCTCTTGAGTGGGGAGAAAAATAGGTAGTAAGAAATAAGGGTTGGGAAGTTAAAATTGATTGAAGTTTATAATTTCTTAATAAATTCAAAACTGGCAATTCTCCCACTCCCCCTCCCCCACCTTGACTCCCGAAAAACTACCCCAACTTTTTAAAGGTATTGCCCTTTTTACACCTGGCGGAGATTTAATTTACTGTATCGACCCCAGTAAACAGGGTAGATGGCATCTGCATCTCTGTGCGGGTTTACAAGAAATACTCGACTTACCAGAACCACCCCATTTTCTAGTCCCTTGCTACACAGCGACCGTTGATAAATGGTTAGATCCGCGCACCAAAGAAATTCGGACATCAGCCGAAGCTTACCCAGCAGTACTCAAACATCAAGCTTTGCTAAATGCCATTTTTGATACCAGAGAACTAACTTGGCAAGCAGTCCCTTGGTCTGAAGGAGTGTGCGAACCAGTCGTGATCACAACTTACCGCGCTTCCTTCCCACAGCTTTGGCAAGATCGAGACTTAATTGTCCGCTACGACCTTTCCGAACCGACTCGATATCATTTGCCAACAGCCAATTCCGTCACATCTCAACCACAAATCAAAGGGTATGTGCTACGCCTATTTGTCGCCGGCCATACTACCGCCACAGAACGCATCCTCGAAAATTTACACCAACTACTAGAACAATTCCTCGGTCATCCTTATACACTCAAAGTTATAGACGTTTTCAGCCACCCCGAACAAGCCGAAGCAGATCAAGTATCCGCTACACCCACACTCGTAAAAATTTGGCCACAACCAGTTCGCCGCATTGTTGGCAATCTTGATAATGTAGAAAAACTATTACAAGTCTTAGGCACTCCGAAAGGGATGTGAGGGAAACGCGGAGGTTCGCAGAGGTAACGCAGAGGGGCGCGGAGTGCTCATTGATTCTCCGCGTACCTCTGCGCTTCCTCCGCGCTCCTCCGCGTTTTTCTCCTCCTCCGGACTCGGCACACTCTCTTCTACTTCTGGGGCTAGTTTGGGTTCCTCTGTTTCTTCTTTTGGACTAGGTACGTCTGGGATTTTGGCGGTGTAATTTTGTTCAACTATCCCCCGGACATCGGCGGTTTTTAGTTGTCCTGTGGTGATTTGCGACATTGTGTCTTTACTTTGGGGATCGTAAGCGATCGCTCTCACCGTACTATTAAAGACGTTTTTGACAAGATTGCCTTTTTCATCGAGAAATTCTAGTTTTACCCAGTTTTTACCGGGGTTAAAGCCTTTGAGGTAAATTGGTTCCCAGCGATCGATGACGAAGCTTTCGCCGTTAATTGTGCAGCGGATGCGCCAGTCGGCTATTTCATCTTGGGGGTTTTCTTTGGCTACTAGGTGCAGGGGGGCGTTGGTGAGGTAAAAGTCGAGGAGGATTGGTTCTGCGCCATATGTTCCGGTGGGACGGCTGTAGGTTAATAATGGCTGAGATGGATCGGGGTTGTTTTCGTCTGTTTTTGTAAAGATGTGAAATGTGGTTTGAGCGTAAGCGCCTTGGTTTTTGAAGCTTTCATGCCAAGGACGGGCGGCGAATACTCGCAGGGTATGGGTTCCAGGTGCTAGGTCTGACAGTACTAGGGGTTGGTTGATGTCGTAGACCATTGTATAGGGTTGGTTATCGAGGATGACTTCGAGATGTGGTCCCATCCCGAGTTTTGGGTCGATAAAAATTGGTAGGTCTTTGACTTGGAAGTTGACTTTGATGGTGTCGTCTTGCAGGACTTGATCTGGTTGAGGACTCGCGATCGCTACCTGGGGTTGATAAGCTTCTAAAATTTCCCGCAGTTCTTGAATCACTGGGGGGGGGGAAACTTCGGTGATTTTTTGGGAGATCTGAGTCTTTTCTCTTTTGATGCTGCTCATCACCTGTTGGGTTAAAGCTTTGTCACCACAAGCAACTAAATTTAACGTAATTAATAAGGTTATTAAGTACGTCAGTAGATCTTTGGTTATTTTCTGCCACCCTTTCATGCCTTTCACCCAAGAATACCCATAAACGACTGCATCTCCTGATTTTCTGGAGTTGTCTATCCCGAACTATATCTTATCGCGCCGAAATCGAACTTAATATAGTCTGCGCCAAAATCGGCATTGTCTTCAGTTTTGCGAATTATTTCTAAATGTAAATTAAATGCACACCCTCTTGACTTTTGATCCAGTCTTTGGGAAGTTATACGGCTGAATATATCGGGATTCTAGGGATCTTGAATTATTGTTAACAATGTTCCCACAGATGACAAGTTAAGACCCTATAATTCACACAGAAAGCACTAATCACAAGCGGTCTTGATTGCTGACAACAGCTCCTCAAGAAAAGTAGTGAGATTAGCTGTACAGCCAAGAACCAATTGTGGAATCCATAATTCCTCAATATATACAGAGGAGAGTCTAAATGACGATAAGTCCTCAGCGCGAGGAAAAGAAAGTAAGAGTCGTAGTCGATAATGACCCAGTACCTACCTCTTTTGAGTTGTGGGCTAAGCCAGGGCATTTCGACCGCACCTTAAGCAGAGGTCCCAAAACCACAGCCTGGATTTGGAATCTTCATGCCCTCGCCCACGATTTTGATACTCATACAAGCGATTTAGAAGACGTATCCCGCAAAATTTTCGCCGCTCACTTTGGTCATCTATCCATTGTGTTTATCTGGTTGAGCGGGATGTTGTTCCACGGCGCTCGTTTTTCAAACTACGAAGCTTGGTTAAGCGATCCATTAAACATCAAGCCTAGCGCCCAAGTCGTTTGGCCAATTGTGGGTCAAGGCATTCTGAATGCTGATGTTGGCGGTGGATTCCACGGCATTCAAATCACCAGTGGCTTTTTCCAAATCTGGCGCGGTTGGGGATTTACAAATTCCTTCCAACTTTACGTCACAGCCATTGGTGGTTTGGTGATGGCAGCTTTGATGCTGTTCGCTGGCTGGTTCCACTATCACAAACGCGCTCCGAAACTGGAATGGTTCCAGAATGCGGAGTCGATGTTGAATCACCACTTGTCAGTATTGTTAGGTTGCGGTTCTTTGGGATGGACAGGTCACTTGATCCACGTCTCAGCACCAATCAACAAGCTGATGGATGCAGGTGTGGCAATCAAAGATATTCCTTTGCCTCACGAATTCATCTTGAACCGCGATTTGTTATCTGAGCTTTATCCCAGCTTCTCTCAAGGTTTGACACCTTTCTGGACGTTGAATTGGGGTCAGTACGCTGATTTTCTGACATTTAAAGGTGGTTTGAACCCAGTTACCGGCGGTTTGTGGATGACTGACATTGCTCATCACCACTTAGCGATCGCTGTTATCTTCATCATTGCCGGTCACATGTACCGGACAAACTGGGGTATCGGTCACAGCATCAAAGAGATC
>JBBQRU010000088.1:0-22672 GCA_038214545.1 Cyanophyceae cyanobacterium
TCCAGAATTACGAGATCTGGATTAAATTTCTCAAATAGGGCGAGGGCCGTCTTACCGTCTTCAGCAGACTCTACCTGGTAGTTCTGCTTACTTAAAAAGCGTTGAATTAAGTTCCGAACCGCAGGGTCGTCATCAACTACAAGAATCTTGGCGGGAGCCATGACCATTACTTTGCACAAAAATAAGAGGATTAACAAGCAGCGAAGCGTTTTTGACACGATCGCCGCGAAAGCAGTAATTACTAGCTACAAGGCCAAGGCAACAATTTCCCGATCAGCCAGCTAATAGTGTAATCGTTTGAGACAATTATGAGCTTAAATCTCAGTAATGCCAATAACTTGTCATGCTCTTTGAGGATCATGATCGAGTAAATGCCCTTGTTCTTTACCGCATCAGTTGTTTAATACTACAAATTTTGCCGATCCCAGAAGCTCTGAGATTTGAAAACTTTTTAATTTTAAATCGAACTGCCGCCCAAAGAAAGCATTCGTCTGATTATATCTGCACTCTTCTTCAACTGAGAAGGAAAGATTCTTGCGGCAGTAGAATCACTCATCAAGATAAAAAAGATAAAATAGTCTTTGCATAAAATTGCCCTTTAAGTATTTTTGCCATCTGTTCTAGAATAAAACCTACATTGGCACAATGACATTGGGGTTTACACTCAGGTCTTGGCTTATGCTAGAGTGACTGATAGTTATGTGGTCGATAGTCGGTAATTATTGGTCGGGTCAAATCCTGGTAGGGCAAGAATCAGTACTTTATCAATAATTTTTTCCAACCTTAAACCACTCATTAAGCTGTTGTGTTGTCAACTAGAGGCTGCCCCCGACTGAGGCTGAGGCAATAAACTCACATGAGCGATCAAAATCCCTACGAAAAACTTGGGGTATCAGAAGATGCTAGCTTTGATGAAATTCACGATGTTCGCAATCGCCTGCTGGAACAATACAGTGGCGACTCCCAGCGTCTAGAAGGCATTGAAGCTTCTTATGATGCCATTTTAATGGAACGCTTGCGGATGCGGCAAGAAGGAAAGATTAAGGTGCCGGAACGCATCCGCTTTCCTGAACGTCTCGCGCAACCGCTACCGAAAGAAAACTTAACATCGGCAAATAACTCACCCGCTTGGCTGCAGACCATGCTAGACAAGCCCAGTGTTGCCGATGTGTTATTGCCTGGAGTCATATTCTCCGGCTTAAGTGGTTTAAGCATATTCTATAGTCCTACCGCTCAGCTACTACAGCTAGTATTGGTTGTGGGTGTAGGTATAAGTATTTACTTTATCAATCGCAAGGAAGGAAAGTTTGGGCGAGCGGTATTACTCACAATGGTAAGTTTAATCGCCGGTTTAATCGTCGGCGGCTTACTGGGTGGCTTGGTAGTACCGCAAATTAAATTCATGCTGTTGACCATTGAGCAGTTTTCCACTGTCCTGGGCTTGCTCTTGTTGTGGCTAGTTAGTAGCTTCCTGAAGTAAGCAGTGGGGGAGTGCTTCCCCCATACTCTACTTCTCTAGTAAGAAATTCACAGCGGCGCTGAGGTCTTTTAAAATCAAATCTGGTTGGAAGAGTTCTAACTGTTGGCGTGAACGAATACCACACTCGACGGCTATCACCTTAATTCCATGCTTTTGGGCGGCGACTATATCGGCTTCGGTGTCGCCGACCATCCATGTGTCAGATACTGGAGAAAGTTCGCTGAGTGCTCGTTCCATCAGTAAAGGTTTGTCATCAACATCACGGGTTTTCACGTAATCGTTGCTTAAACAGTAACGCCGATCTTCAAGAAAAAATCTGCTTAAGTCGTAGCTTTTAAAAGCATAATCTAATTCTCGTACACGTCGCATCGTCATCACGACCAAATCAATTTCTGCTTGTTGAATCTTGGTGAGTACGTCTACTACACCCGGTTTTAACTGGTCATACTCGAAGTAAGGTTGTGTATGCACTGTCTGCTGCCGAAGCCGGAAAAATGCTTGGGATTGCACTTCATCTAAGCCAGAATTAAGAGCTATTTGTTTTTCGCTGACACGCGATCGCTTCATCTCCCATAATTCAGCTTTAGAAAGTGGCTGTAATGATTCTTGACCTTGGCTATTTTTCAAGCAAAATAGATAAACCTGATAATATCGCTCGGAAACATCCATTATTGGACCATCGAAATCAGAAATCAGTCTGAGCATTGGTAAATAATGTGAATTTTTAGGTAGATTATCCCAGAAAGCGAGACTATTTTTTACAAAAATTAACACTCTTTAAATTAATTTAAACTCCCACGTTTAATTTGTTCACTTTCGATTGCTTCAAACAAAGCGCGAAAGTTACCTTCGCCAAAACCTTGAGCCTGAAAGCGGCGCTCAATTAACTCTAAAAAAAACGTTGGCTGTCCAAAAATCGGCTGGGTAAAGATTTGTAATAGTAGAGGTGTCATAGACTCAGGTTCTGGAGTATCTTTCCAGTCGATCAAAATTTCTTGTTTAGCGATCGCCTCAAATTCCTCTGGGAACAGCGGAAATGTTAACTTAGTTTTCAATTGGGTGTAATAACTTTGGGGAACGGGGAGCAAAGATAGACCACAAGCGCGAAATTCAGCGATCGCCTGGACAATATTAGTCGTATGCAAGGCAATATGTTGAATACCCGCGCCTCGATTTAGATTGAGAAACTCCTGAATTTGGGAATTTGCCGAAGCTGGTTCATTAATCGGTAATTGTACGTTACCGTCCGGCGAAATTAATACTTGACTAGATAAAGCCGAGCGATCAGACTGAATTTTAAATGCTTGTTGCGGTTGAAAATCCAAAATATTTCCATACCAAGCCACAGCCTGCTTTAAATCCCCAGTTGCCACATTTAACACTAAATGATCGATCGCGGTGCAGAATTCGGTCGTGGGGGAGGGGGGGAATGGGGGAGGGGGAGAGGGGGAGAGGGGAGTTTTTTCGATTAATGTATGAGTTAATCCACCCCAAGCTGCAATTTTGCCTGACTTGATGTATTCTCCGTTGTGTTGATACTCTTGAATTGGTTGGAGAATAGTCGCATCGTAGGCTTGCGCTTTTGCCATGACCTCAGTAACATCTTCAACCACAAAAGCGACATCAGCTACACCAGGCGGATGCTGACGGAGAAATTCAGCAACTGGGCTGAGGCTAGATAGAGGTGAAGATAGCCAAAAACACACAGAACCACTTTGTACTACTTCTGTGCGGGTGTGAAAAGAAGTCAAATGACCGCCTATACGTTGAAAACCCAGATAGCGTACAAACCAATCACATGATGCTCTAGCATCTTCGACATAGAAATGAACGCGATCAATTTTCATAAACAGTGGAAATCCAGCATAAGAACCTACTTATATGTAAATTCTGCACTTTTTTGGAGATTTCCAAGTCATACCTTAGCAGTAATCTTAAAATGTCAAGTGCTTCCTCCTACACCCCATTCCCGGTCATTCCCGAATGGCAACGTGATATTCTTTACCGTTCTTTTTTAATTTAAATGTCTGACATGACTCCAAGAATTTTGTAAAACTTGAACCTAATTTCAATCTTTTGATAATCAGACTAGCAGACTCGCCGGTTCTTTTCCGCAATTCTGTGCCTAGCTTGGCTACAGATAATTTAGATTGAGGAGAAATGAGTTGCATTTCTCTGATAATTTGAATGAGTGCTTTCTCCAAATCATATCGGGAAGTAATAGATTTAATTGAAGTCGGCGTTATTGTTGACTGTGGAGATTGTTCGGCATTTTGGGTAGTAGGAGGTGACTCTTTCGGGTTAAGTAATATTTCTTCCTCACTGGAGTGCTGCTTTGTTAGGTTCTGTCGCTCTTGGAAAAGATTGGCTACTGTCACCAACTTGCTGAGTCGTTCAGTAATTGAGTCTCGCTCGGCATTGATCAAATCCTCGATTTTGTCAATCACTCCTTCGTAAAAAGGAACCTCAGCCACCATTGTCAGGGAGTAATTACTAACTTTTCCGGAAGTGCGATTTTCTACAAGTAATGTTTGAGCTTGTCTCCTCACCCAATATACAGTTAATCCTTGATGTTGTAGTTCGTTACATAGATGAGTCAAAATCCCATCACCAGAACAGACCAGCACTTCTTTCACTGTTGGGTATGGACGCAAAATCGCCGCACCGAGAGCGATCATTTTACCATCGGCACTGTCTTTACCACCAGGAACGTGAACAAGCTGATAGCCGCGCTCATATAAATCCGCATCTTGTTTACCAATACTCGGATTTCTCCAGTTAGCAAAAGCAATTTTGACTTTCAGTGGATACTGACAGATACTCGCCAGGAAGGTTTCCGCGTGGAAATCGAGTTTGATATTTTCTGCATCTAAAAGCAAAAGAGAAATTCCCGCCTCTGCATCTAGCTGCGGTTGGATCTCAAATTTAACTTTGTGAATAAATTGCTGAAAGCTAGAAGACTCCAGCCAATCTGGAGATAATAAAGTTTGTAGCAGTTCTTCAGCTGTAACATTAACTAATGCAGCCGAATCATCAGCTACGTCAACAGGTACATCCTTTGGATTAACTAATGCAGCCGAATCATCAGCTACGTCAACAGCTACATCCTTTGGATTAACTAATGCAGCCGAATTATCAGCTACATCAATTGGTACCCCATGCGAAATTATTGTCGCTTCGGTGACATTTTTAGCTTGTGCGTTTGGTGAATCGCCGAACTGATCTAGCGATGAAGAGGTTGTCGGCTCAATAAATTGTTTACCGCAATTTTTACAGAGGTAATTTTGCTTACCACTTCTATGACCGTTTTTACGATATGAAGTGGATTCACATCTGGGACATTTCATTTGGTTATTCAAGTCCTGCTTGGTGACACCGTCTAGATACTTAATATAAAAAATACTTGCTGGTTTTTAATAATAGCGCCAGAGCTTTACTACACAAACCCTAAAAACGTAGAAGTCACCAACTGAACATGTAAATATACTGATTACTTTTAAAATCTAGTAACAAATATATCATCATCTTTGGCGGGCAGTTGTGATTCAAGTAACTTTAAAAACACGCTCATAGAAACAAGTTATGAACAACACACATCAGGAAAAAGTAGCTCAGGTTCAGAAGATTCGCGCAATTGGTTTAACAGTGAGCAATATAAAGCGCTCTCAAGACTTCTACACTCATGCTTTAGGGTTTGAATCTGTATCAGATATTACGGTTGACGGGCAAGATTATAGCGAGTTAGCAGATGTGGCTGAAGCGAGAATTCGGATGGTGACTTTGCAACTCCAAGATGAGTTCCTGACGCTGATGCAGTATCTTAATATTGAAGGCAAACCGATTCCCCAAAATTCCCAAAGTACCGATCTTTGGTTTCAACACTTTGCCATTGTTGTCAGTGATATGGATCACGCCTATGCTCATTTGCGATCGTTTCCCATTGGACGCATTTCCGACCAACCGCAGACGATGCCACAAGATATTCCCGATGCTACGGGTGTACGAGCATTTAAATTTCTTGACCCAGATGGTCACGATTTAGAGTTAATTTGGTTCCCGCCAGATAAAGGTCAAGATAAATGGCATCAAAATAATCATCGCTTATTTCTCGGCATCGATCACAGTGCGATCGCGGTAACAAACACAGAGCAAACTCTACAATTCTATCGGGATTTGTTGGGAATGCACGTTGAGGGTAGTAGTCTTCATCAAGGGGAAATCCAAGCACACCTCGATGGTTTACCCGAAGCTACGGTGCAAGTCACATCCTTGCGACCAGCGCAAGGCGGATTCGGAATCGAACTGCTAGACTACACTGCACCTGCAAACGGTCGTCCTTTCCCTAGTGACTGGAAAAGTTCCGATTTGGCTCATGTGCAACTGGAACTCGTGGTCAATGATATTGAGTCTAAAGTGGAGACGCTGAGACAAAACGGGGTGCAATTTATCTCTCAACGGCTAGTGCAGTTTACTCAATCACCATACACCAAAGCCTGCCTAGTCAAAGACCCAAACGGACACGCCATCATGATCACGGTTTAAATAACAGCGCATCTAGAGAAAAGGCACCTGGCCCTAAACCGGCTATAGCAATCAACATGAGGCAAAAAATAAAAGCTTTTTCCCAACTGGGTGGTTCACCTTGTCCGGTGGGACCCATGTATTGGTCAGGAGGAATCAAATAAGGATCGGGTGCAATGAAAGGCAGACCTTGAGCAATTTCTAAGCCCATTGCAAATGCCATTGAACCAAAAATCGCAATGCTAGCCAGCGGTGTTAGTAGTCCGAGAATTAGACAGACGCCACCGCCTAACATCGAAAATGCGGAGAGAAAGCAAAGGACAATGGGCATCTTCAATCCATTTGCCCACCGCCGAAGATGCGTGATTTTCGGATATCCATGTCGCAAAAACAACACACCAACCCCGACTCTCAAAATAAAAAGTGTCCAGCCAGGAATTCCAGTAGGAAACCCCGGATAAAGCGGGCTGAGTAGATTGAGAATGGGTAGTGATAACAGAATAGAAATTGTCATCTGAGCGCAAATTGACTTCTATGTTTTCATACAGGAATTTAACCCTATTCTCATCTACTTTCAGGATGAATGTTATGAGAGAAAAATCTACCGTTGATAGGTTGAATACCAAATAAACTATGCCTAAACTAAAGCTGCACATCCGCAAGGCAAGTATCCCAGTTGGACAGAAATAAAATTTTTTGTTAAGTTATTTTAACTTCAGGAATACTCCCTCTGTGCCAAGCGATCGCTACAAAATAATTTTCAATCAAACAACATAGGAAGTACTTATGGATTTAGGTCTCAAAGATAAAATTGCTATCGTCACTGGTGGTGATTCTGGTATCGGCAAGGCAACTGCGGAACTACTCGCCCGTGAGGGAGCAAAAGTTGCTATCCTTAACCGGACACAGGAGAAACTGGACGAAGCATTGCAGGAAATCGGCAAATTTGGAGAAGTCCTCGCAGTGCAGGCAGATTTGACTAAACCGGATGCGATCGCCTCCGCGAAGCAACAGATCCTCGATCACTTTGGTAAAGTAGATATTCTGGTTCATGCTGCCGGGATTACAGGAGCAACCGGAGATTTTCTCTCTCTTAGTGATGATGACTGGTACGAGACAATTGAAATTGACTTTATGGCAGCCGTGCGGGTTTGTCGTGCTTTTATTCCGGGGATGCAAAAGGCTGGTTGGGGACGAGTGGTTTTACTGGGTTCAGAAGATGCAGTTCAGCCTTACCCAGAAGATGTGCCTTACTGCGCGTGTAAAGCGGCTGTGTTGAACTTGGCGAAAAATCTTTCCAAATCTTATGGCAAAGATGGAGTATTAATTAATACTGTGTCTCCAGCATTTATCGCTACGGCGATGACTGATAAAATGATGAAGCAGCGAGCACAAGAGATGGATGTAAGCTTTGATGAGGCGATCACCAGCTTTTTAAAAGACAACCGCCCGCATCTAGAACTGCACCGACGTGGTACGGTAGAAGAAGTTGCAGCAGTGATTGCTTTCTTATGTTCACAACAAGCCAGCTTTGTGCTAGGTGCAAACTGGCGTGTTGATGGTGGTTCAGTGGCGACAATCTGATTTATTTGAGAATCTCGGCAATATGATCTCCCACTCTTAAAGCATTGGCAATAATTGTCAGGGTGGGATTCACACCAGAGTTAGAGGGGAAAAAACTGCCATCGACTACATAAAGATTGTCGATATCGTGCGATTTGCAATTGAGATCCAATACCGATGTAATTGGATCGCTGCCAAAACGACAAGTCCCACATTGATGTCCAACCGACTGTACCATTTGCTGAGTGCGCGGATAGATACTAAACGGCATTACATTATTAAAGTCCCGAATTGATTTCAGCACCGAAGTCCAACGATCCGCTAACCGAGACGCAGCTTTGGTGTTGTTCGGTGTATAGTCTAGATGAATGGTGTCACCAACTACACGCACGCGATTACGAGGATCGGGTAAATCTTCAGTTTGCAACCACCAACCTACTGATCGCTCAGCAATCCACTGTAACCCAAATCCCGGAACCAATTTTGCAAGGGGTGCTAATAAAGGAGGTGCTTCAGCGGGAATCATGTCTGCTAGCACATTTCCGGTGTTTTGTACCATCCCCATTGGATAGGGAAAATCGGCTTCTCCCCAGTAGAAATCGTTGACAGCGATCGTTTTTTGATAAGTAGCGCGGTTCGGTTCCAGCTTTAATGCCAATAATGCCGCTGTGTTGTGTTTCATCAAATTGCGACCAACTTGACTAGACAAATTCGCCAAACCATGTGGATGAGTGTCATTTGCCGAGCGTAATAACAACGCTGCCGAGTTGATTGCGCCACACGCAACCACAACAATATCACCAGAAAACAAATAATTTTCGCCGTTGATTTCCGTCTCAACAAACGTAACTTTGTTTCCAGAGACACTCGTATGCAACCGTAATACTTTCGCCTTAGTCAGCAAAGTCACATTAGTAAATGCTTGCGCTGGACGAATATTATTAACTTCCGCATCGGCTTTTGCGCCAACTAAACACGGATAACCATCACAAGTATCACAGCGAATACACTGACTGGCGCTACGTTGGCTTTCATTTAACTTAATTCCTAAAGGGAGATGAGAAGCAGAATAACCCTGTGCTTGAATCCCGTCTACAATTTCTTGCATATCCGGTTCATGGCTGACAGGTGGATGAGGAAAATCCTCACTCATCGGCGGTTCAGTAGGATCTGTACCTCGTTGACCATGTACATCGTAAAGCTTTTCTGCTCGCGTGTAATACGGCTCAAAATCCGCGTATTTGAGTTCCCAGGCGGGAGAAATTCCATCCATGTGAGTTACTGCATCAAAATCTCGCTCACGAAAGCGAATCAGCGCCGCACCATAAACCTTCGTATTTCCGCCTACCCAATAGCCTGTTTGCGGTCGAAATTCTTTGTCATCTTTGTCAACCCAGCGCTCAGGAGTATGATAGCGTTCCTTCTGATAAACTTCTAACCCACTCCAGTTAGCTTTTTCGCGCGGTAGAAAGTCGCCTCGCTCCAGTACGAGAATTTTTTTACCTGTTGAGGCTAAACGTTGTGTAAGTGTGCCACCACCCGCGCCTGTGCCAATAATAATGATGTCGTATTGGTCAATCATCGAATGCGTTCTTTCTCTAGATAGACGTTTTAAATTTAATTAATCGTAACAATAACTATAATAATTTTGTTTAAGGATATGACTCAGATGTCACCTATAGAAGCCATTGTCGCTCAAATCAACGATTTGCAATCCGGCGATAAGCGGCAAGTTGTAGTGGGTGAAACTGAGGTTCTCCTTCTACGCGTTAACGATAATTTTTATGCCCTGGGAGCCTTTTGTACTCACAATCAAGCGCCACTAGTCCAAGGCGTAATTAACGGCGACCATATTGTCTGTCCTTGGCATAATGCTTCTTTCAACTTGACGACTGGAGATCAGCAAGAACCACCGGGTTTAGATTCTTTGCCTCGTTATCCGCTGAGAATTGAGGGTGAGAATATTATTGTCAGTGTACCGGAGAATGATTCAGGTAAGCGGACACCGGAAATGGTGTCATACGCTCCGGCTGTAGATGGTAGAACATTTGTAATTTTAGGAGCTGGAGCCGCTGGAACTCATGCTGCTGAAACACTGAGAGTTGCTGGCTATCAAGGGCGGATCGTGATGATTACTCGCGATGATAAACTTCCCTACGATCGCACGACATTAAGCAAAAATTATTTTACAGGTAAATTAAAGTCAGAGCAGATATTGTTGCGATCGCCTGAATTTTACCAGCAACACGGAATTGAAGTCCAGTTGAATCAATCTGTGAAAAGTGTTGATGTGAAGGCAAAAACAATTACATTCGCCAACGCAGAAACTCTCAAGTATGATTCACTACTTCTAGCCACAGGTGGTCAACCACGACAATTAGATGTTCCTGGCGCAGAATTAGAGAATATATTTACCTTGCGGAGTTTTGCGGATAGCGATCGCATCCTCGCCGCTGTGAAAAAAGATGCGGCTGCAGTCGTCATCGGTTCAAGCTTCATCGGGATGGAACTTGCTTCCGGACTAACTCAAAAAGGTATGAAAGTCACTGTTGTTTCCTCTGATTCATTACCATTTGGGAAAATATTAGGCAAAGAACTAGGACAGCTTTTTCACCAAGTCCATGAGGAAAATGGGGTGAAATTCCACATGGGTAGAAAAGTCGAGAAAATAGAAGGAGATGGAGCGGTAAAAACGGTAGTCTTAGATAATGGCGATCGTCTAGCTGCGGACATGGTCATCGTCGGTATTGGTGTACAACCTGTCACTAATTACTTAGAGGGTATAGGCTTACATCCCAAAGATCAAAGTGTGCCTGTAGACGAATACCTTTGTGCTGCCGATGGGGTGTATGCTGCAGGTGACATCGCCCGCTATCCCGATTGGCGCAATGATGGCTCTATACGGATTGAACATTGGCGAATTGCCGCGCAGCATGGACGCATCGCCGCTTACAATATGGCAGGAAAACCAACTAAATTTCGTGGTGTCCCTGTTTTCTGGAGTATGCAATACCAGTTTCCGTTACGCTATGTAGGACATGCCACCGAGTGGGATGAAGTTATTGTCGATGGCAAGCTTGAAGAGCGTAAATTTATTGCCTTTTATGTCAAAGACAATCAAGTCTTAGCCGCAGCTAGTAGTAAACGCGATACTGAGACAGCCGCAATTGAAGAATTAATGCGTTTGCAAAAAATGCCTACTGCTGATGAGTTGCGATCTGGGCAATTTGAGCAAATATATCCGGCATTGTTAGGATTATAGAAGCTCACCCATTAGCGCAGCGCCAGCGCAGCGTTAGCGCAGCGCCAGCGAAGCGAAGCCGAAGGCGTTAGGCGACAGCCGTTAGCCGTCAGGCATTAGACGCAAAGACGCAAAGTTACTAACTGCATGAAACCATTTGCGCCTTTGCGTGAACTTTTCATCCAAAACGCCCAGCAACATAATCACGAGTGCGAGGATCGGTAGCGTCGGTGAAAATTTTGGTAGTCGTACCAAACTCCACCATATGACCGATGCGGGTTTCGTCAGTGCTAAAGAAAGCCGTAAAATCGGAGACGCGGGAGGCTTGTTGCATGTTGTGAGTGACGATCGCAATGGTCAACTCTTCGCGCAATTGGTGAATTAATTCCTCAATCTTCATTGTGGCGATGGGGTCAAGCGCTGAACAAGGTTCATCCATGAGTAAAACTTTGGGCTTGACTGCTAAAGCACGGGCGATACAGAGACGTTGTTGCTGACCGCCAGAAAGTCCTAAAGCTGATTTTTTCAGCCGGTCTTTGACTTCATCCCACAAAGCTGCACCTCTTAGTGCTGATTCAACGATCTGATCTAAAGGAATATTTGAAGGCTTGCCAGCGATTCTGATGCCATAAGCAACGTTATCATAAATACTCATGGGGAAAGGATTTGGCTTTTGAAACACCATCCCAATTTGGCGGCGGAGTCGATTTAAGTTGACGCGATTGTCATAGATACTCTGACCGAAAAATTCTACCCGTCCTTCGACCCGCACTGTGCCTTCTAATTCACCAATCCGATTTAATGCCTTAATAAAGGTAGATTTACCGCAACCGGAAGGACCAATAATCGCGGTGACTTGGTGTTGGTGAATATTCATCACCACTCCTTGAATTGCCTTTTTAGTGCCGTAGTAAAAGTTTAAATTTTCGACACGCAGTGCGGGAATCAAATTATTCATAGTCGGTTGATATATAAAATGGTGTTTTTAACGTTGGCGAGTAGCGTAACGAGCAAGTAGATTCATCACCAGGATTAAAGTCACAAGCACAATCGCCGCAGTCCAAACCAAGGCGTTTTTTTCTGGTGAAGGGTCGTTGTATAAGTTAAACATTAATACGGAGAGAGAAGCGGTGGGACTATTTAATCCATCAGACCAATTTTGACTAAACAAAGATGTAAATAGTAGTGGTGCTGTTTCTCCTGTTGCACGGGCAATAGCGAGTAAGATTCCGGTAGTAATACCTGGTAACGCCGCTGTCAACACAATCCGGGAAGTGGTTTGCAGGCGACTACCTCCCAAAGCTGCTGAAGCTAGCCGCAGGGAATTAGGAATCAGTTTTAAAGCTTCTTCGGTGGTGATCACCACAATCGGTAACATAATTGTCGCTAAAGCAAAACCACCAGCAAAGGCACTAAATTGCTTTGTTGCTAAAACAATCACACCGTAAGCAAATACACCGACAACAATCGAAGGCACACCAGTCAGAATTGTCGTCACAAAGCGCACAAAACCTGCCGCCGCTGTTCCTTGACCAAATTCAGCCAAAAATATCCCCGTCATGACCCCAATCGGAATGCTCAAAAGTGCGGCAATTCCCACCATAATCAAAGTTCCGAGAATCGCATTCCCAAACCCGTTTTCAATGACTGCAGTGGTAAACATCTGCGGTTTGAGTCCGGCTAATCCCCGGCTGAGAATTACCCATAAAATTGACAGTAAAGGTAATAGTGCCAAAGCCGTCAAACCAAAGGCAATTCCCGTCATTCCATAGCTAAAATACTGTCGCCAAATAGGTAGAGGTTTAAATAACTCCTCTGCTAAAGCGAGATCTAATTCAGACTGTGTATAATTACTCATGCAATTTTATTATCTCCCCTTCTTTCCACTCATTACCTGCACCAATACCACCGCGCCGATATTGACAATTAAAGTCAAAGCAAACAGAATTAAAGCTAGATAAGTTAAAGCACCAATGTGCAACGGGTCTTGAGCTTCAGGAAATTCATTCGCTAAGACTGCAGGAATTGTGTAAGCTGGTTCGAGTAAAGAGGCGCTGATGATTGCTGAGTTACCAATGACCATTGTCACAGCCATTGTTTCGCCTAAAGCACGTCCTAACGCCAGCATCGCTGCACCGACGATTCCTGAAAATCCGGCTGGTAATAATACTTTGAAAATTGACTCCCAACGAGTAGCGCCCAATGCCATTGAAGCACTCCGTAATTCTTTGGGAATTACCAGTAATACATCGCGACTAATCGCCGCCATTGTGGGCAAAATCATGATGCCAAGAATGATACCGGCTGTGAGCATATTTGTGCCAGCGGTATCTTCTGTATTAAATAGTGGTATCCACTTGAAGAAGAATAATCCTTTTTGTAAAGGTAAAATAAACGGAATGAAAACAAAAACTCCCCATAGACCGATGACTACACTGGGAATTGCCGCGATTAACTCGACAACGAAGGCTAAAGGCGATCGCACGTAGACAGGAATGAAATTTTCGCTGGTAACTAAAGCGACTGCTAACCCAATGGGGACGGCGAATAATAGAGCGATCGCGCTAGTAATGAGTGTGCCATAAATATAAGGCAAAGCACCAAAAGCCAGATTCCCGACATCCCAATTTTGATTTCCTAAAAACGTGATGCCGAATTTTTCAATAGCTGGTTGCGCTTGACCATAAAGTACCCAACTCATCCACAGCAATAAACCCACTGTCAGGGTGGCGAAAGTTCTCACTAGCAAGGTGAAGCTGTTGTCTAGCCAGATACTTTCACCTTTTTTCGATCGAATGTCGGGATATTCTCTAGCCGAATCAGATGAGATTGCCATTATGAATTAAAAATAGAAATATCTTTGCAGATGTAGAGACGCGCAAATGCACGCCTCCACAAGTTAATTGTTATGGTTTGATGGTTTGTGCAGACTGTAATGCTCTCGCAGCTACATCAGCAGGAATACTGGTATAATCTAGACCAGCATTTAATTTTTGTCCATCAGTCAAAATCCACTGAATCCAGTTACGTACAGCTTGAGCTTTAGCAGCATCAGGATACTGTTTGTAAACCATGATCCAGGTTAAACCAGCAATTGGATAGCCAGCGGTAGGATCGTCAATGAATGTGCGGAAGTTAGCAGGGAACTTCACAGTTGCTAAAGCTTGGTTAGCAGTCTCTAAAGAAGGAGCAACATATTCTCCTCTTTTGTTTTGGATAGTTGCAGAAGTCAATCTATTTGACTTGGCGTAAGCATACTCAACGTAACCGATAGCACCAGAAGTCCGACCGACTAAAGCCGCAACGCCTGGATTACCTTTACCTTTGAGGCTGTTGGTTAACCATTTTGGATCTTTGCTAACACCAATTCTACCTTTGAAGTAAGAACTGATAGCGCTCAAGTGGTTGGTGAAAATGTAAGTTGTGCCGCTACCATCAGCACGTACTACAGTTTTGATTGGGAGAGTAGGTAGTTTAACACCAGGATTGTCTAGACCGATTCTAGGATCGCTCCAGCGAGTAATTCTACCAGAGAAAATTGAGGATAATACTTCCCGAGAGAATCTCAGGTTATTGACACCAGGTAGATTAAAAACAACGGAAACTGCGCCACCGGCTGTAGGGATTAGTAGTACACCATTTTTGACTTGAGCAATTTCTTCATCAGACATTGCAAAGTCACTACCGCCAAAATCAACTGTGCCAGCAATCATTTGCTTAACACCACCACCACTACCAATTCCTTGGTAGTTAACTTTTAAATCAGGATATTTTTGTGTTACTTGACGAGCATATTGTTCATACAAAGGAGCTGGGAAAGTTGCACCAGCACCGTTGAGTGTAACTGCTTGAGCGATTGCACCTAAAAATGGAGCAAAAACAAATGTTGTGGCAATAACAGAAGTACTAACTGCTCTACGTAAATTTGTCGTTGAAAAAACCATATTACCTCGTCTTTAATCTGGACTTTACGCGGATATCTATCGGTCACAAATAACACTACCGTCTTATTGGTTAAGAAATAGCTAATACAGTTACAATGAGTGGTTAAGATTTTTTAAATATCTGATTAAGGATGCATTTCTGCCAAATCTTTGACAGAAAAATTCCGATTTCCACACAAAGGATCTTGCTTTATTGCCTAAAATGATAAATTGTGTTTATCAGCCTGTTAGTTATTAGGTTTAAATCCTGAGCAGAGTAAATTGAGCAGTACTTTTTCTTTGACCGAAATAAAAAAATAGTAGTTTTAGTGCTTAGTTGAGGTATTTATGTACTACTGAAACTACTTGTATTTTCTGCGTAAATTGTCCTTTGTTTGTATAAATTTAACTCATTATCTCCAAAAATATGCTTGAATCATTTTCTGTGAATAATTTACCGGAACCTCTACAGCGGCTGCTCAAACCCATGCTGCTAATTTCACTAGCTTTGCACGGTTTTATCCTTCTAGTACCAATAGGAGATAAAAAATCAGAACCGCCTAAGCAAGAAGCTAAAAAGCCAGAATCTATCAAAATTAGTCAATTACCTCCAGTCAAAACTACTACCCCAACCATTCCCAAACCACCAATTGTACCAGCTGTTGCGCCAGCCGTGGTTCTTGCTAAACCTGCTGTAGTCGCACCTCGTCCCAAAACGGCTGCGCCACCAGTTGTGCAACCCAAACCAAAAGCTACGCCAACTCCAACTCCAACTCCAACTCCAAAAGCTGCACCAACTCCAACTCCAAAAGCTGCACCAACTCCAACTCCTACGCCAACACCTGTCGCATCACCTACGCCATCACCAGAACTGCCACCACCACCTCCAAATGGTGCTGATGATTCATTTTCTAACTTTCCGCAATATCCTGGTTCTCAGATAGGTTCTTTAGGTTTGTTACCAGGAGACGCTGACAAAAATAGTAAAAGTACAGCGGATTCAATAGATAAAGTTGCAGCTTATTTTGACAAACAATTAGTTGCTAATGGGTACAAAGTTACATCAGTGACAAATGATGCCGACGTCAAGATTTATCAAGTAACTAAAGGTGGTAAAACGCAATTTTGGCACTTATTTGCAAAACAAGGTGAAGGTACAGTGATGTTACTTGCACCGCAACAGATTGATCGCTCTCAGTTAGCTCAAGCCGGAGATGTGAGAACTCCTGAGGATGATAAATTTGATGAGGTGAGGAAGGCTATTGACTCAGAGTTTAACCCAGAAGCAAAAAACGATTATGCAGATTCTGGTTATTTGACTAGCTCTCTGGGTAAAGATGGCGAAGAGCTAGGAACATTTCACGGCAAAACTCCCGCTCAAGTGGGAGAACTTGTGCAAGGCAAATTAAATCAAGCAGGTTTTAAAGCTATTCCTGCCCCTGCTTATGGAAATGGACCTGTGTATCAAGTGACTTTTGGCAAGTTCACTCGTTACATTGGTGTTGCTCCAAGCAAAAATGGCGAAGGTATTCTTGTTGTTTGGCATACTTCACCTAATTAGGATACTCCCCTTCCTCAAAAATTTCAGTTAAACAAACAAAGCCTGCTACGAGCAGGCTTTTTCTTTATGGTTTATTTTGCGGCGAAGATAACCCTGATTGTAATTCTTTAACCTTGGTCAAGTGCTAAGGAAACGCGATCGCCACCAACATCTCGCATTTTGCCTAACACTTTCACAACGTCCTCATAAGGTAGTTTGCGATCGGCTTTCAAAATCACCCCGCCTTTCGGATTACTGCTTAAGTAAGCTGTTATCTGTTGAGACAGTTCCTGGTCAGTTACTTGTTTTTCACCAATAGATACCTGGTTTTGCTGATTTAATCCGACAATCAACGGATCGGGTATTTTAACTTCATTACTTCCAGTATCAGCACTTGGTAAAGCAACATCCACCGATCGCTGTTGTGCTGTTAGTGTCATCGCGATTAAGATGAAAAACACCAAAATCGTCATTAGCACGTCCATCATCGGAATGAGGTTTACCTCTGGCATGTGTGAGTGAGAGTTTCTTTGTCTAGATTTTAATGCCATTGTATTTATTCCCGTGCTGGGCTAATTGCTCGCTGAGTATGAGTCTCTTCGTGACTGGGAGGATGGTCGGCTTCGTACCAAGTTTGACGATAAAGAAGTTCGAGATCGCTACCGACTCGCGAAAAATAGTCCATCTGCTGCGCTTGTAAACTCGCAAAGATGCGGAAAAATGCTAATGCAAGAATCGCGACAAGCATCCCTGTGGCTGTCGCTGTTAATGCTTCCCCAATCCCCGCTGCTGCTTTGGTAATGTCGCCACTGCTACCACCACCACCAATTTTTAAACCGCTGAAAGTTTTAATTAAACCTGTGACTGTACCGAGTAATCCTAATAGAGGTGCGATCGCGACGACGCTTTCGAGCAACTTATCACCTTTCCGCATCTGAATAAATTCTTTATCTGCAGCCGCTTCCATTGCAAGATGAAAGGTTTCTGGGGAGGGTTTTCTCAGTTGAAGAGGTGCTAATAGAAAGCGACCAATGGGTAAGTTTTGTGTATCTGCAGCGATATGAGTGGCTCTTTCCCAACTTTTCTGTAATGCTTCAAGCACATGATCCACTATCTTCTCTTCCTGACTCATTAACTGGTACCAGAACCAAGCCCGCTCCAGCGCACAAGCAAAAGTCGCAATTGACAACCCTAAAAGCGGCCACATCACGGGACCGCCAGCAATAAACGTGTCGTATATTCTCGCCATAATTTCTCGTGTAAGTATTTTATGTGTTAAAAATAATGCATCCTTATCATGGCTAGGATATCCGAATCATTGCTGCGGGATCGTTAAGAGGAGGTAATAATTAAGGTAAGTTGCGGTTAATTTTAGTTGATTGCACGGCAAACCGACCGGCTCCTATCACTAGCAAAATGGCTCCGAAAATGACTAGCGCCGCTACCCCAAAGGTCTCTTGAATCCCAGAAACTAAGTTCTCTACCGGAGCTTTGGTCACATCCACTCCTGTAGTACCTGTGAGGGTGATGATTGTAAATAAAGCTGCTAGTAGCGGTAATCCTGCTGTTTGTCCTAGGGTACGCGACAGTGATAATAGCCCGGAGCCAATTCCTAACCTTTCCGGAGGTACTTCGCCTAAGATAGCGCTATTGTTAGGAGATTGAAACATTCCTAACCCGATGCCGAAGGGAGCTGTTCGTAAAATATAATCTAATTGTGTCATTTGGGCGTTGAAGGTAGTGATGAGTAGACAGCCAATCATCATCAGTACTAACCCAATCAGACTAATTGGTCGTGTCCCAAACCGATCTGATAGATAACCAGAAAAGGGAGCGATAATTCCCCCTAGTACTGGAGATACTGCAAGCAATAGTCCCACCTGACTAGTGGAGTAGTGTAAAACGAGTTCTAAAAAGAATGGCATAATAAACACCAAGCCAGAAATTACTCCAAAAACTAACAAGGCTGTGAGTAAACCGAGGCTAAAGCTGAGATTGCGGAATAGGCTTAAATCTAGAATCGGTTGTCTAATTCGAGATTCTACCCAAAGGAAGAGCGCAAGTCCAACGGCGGCGATCACTAATAATATCACTGTCAACAAACTGCCAAAACCTTGATTTTGTCCATTGGTCATCGCAAAAGCAAAGCTAACCAATGTGACGCTCATAATTCCTGCACCTAGCCAATCAAAGCTTTGGCGATTTGGGTTTTTGCTACCTGGAGGAACAAAGCGAATGACGATAAAGCTAGCAAATATACCAATGGGGACATTGACTAAAAAAATCGCTCGCCAGTCTGATAAAGCAATCAAAAAACCACCGACTGTCGGACCTAAAGCAATCCCCAAAGAAACAACTGCACCGATAATTCCCAAAGCTCGCCCACGTTCAGACCGAGGAAAAACCTCTGTCACTATCGCCGCACCCAAAGCCGAGATCATCACTGCACCGAGTCCTTGTAGCGCCCGAAAACCGATTAGCCAGTATACTCCCGGTGATATTCCGCACAATAGCGAACTGATGGTAAATACAATTAACCCGCCCAGATACAAAGGCTTTTTGCCGATCATATCGCCTAAGCGGGCGGCTCCCAAAACAAAGGCATTCAGGACTAGTAGATAACTCAATACCACCCACTGAATTGTGATGAAATTGGTCTCAAAAGAACGAACTAGTGTTGGTAAGGCAATGTTGACAATACTGGTGTCGAGTGTAAACATCAATACACCTAATCCCACACCTAGCATTGACCACCACTTTGCTGATGATGGTTCCAACTCATTTGATGTTGTCATGCGATCGCTCATATTTTCCCGCTAAAATTTAGTGCCCTAACTATTAAGTGCTAGTGTACACAACCACATCAAGGATATTTAATCGGATAATGAAAGGAGCTTCATAGTTCTTCAATATTCAGATCGCTAGTACAATGGCAAGAGATTTACGCGGATTTATCAAAATTTTAGAAGAACGGGGACAATTGCGGCGAATTTCCGCTTTAGTTGACCCTGAGTTAGAAATTGCGGAGATTTCTAATCGAATGCTGCAAAAGGGTGGTCCTGGACTGTTGTTTGAAAATGTCAAAGGTGCATCTTTCCCGGTGGCGATCAACTTGATGGGAACAGTGGAACGGATTTGTTGGGCGATGAATATGGAACGTCCTGAGGAGTTGGAGACTCTGGGGAAAAAATTAGGGATGTTGCAGCAGCCGAAGCCACCAAAGAAGATTAGTCAAGCGGTGGAGTTTGGTAAGGTATTATTTGACGTAATTAAAGCCAAACCAGGTCGGGACTTTTTTCCGGCGTGTCAGCAAGTGGTAATTCAAGGGGATGATTTAGATCTTCATAAATTGCCGTTGATTCGTCCTTATGTGGGTGATGCGGGGAGAATTATCACCTTAGGATTAGTAATTACGAAAGATTGTGAAACTGGCACGGCGAATGTGGGTGTGTATCGCTTACAACTACAATCGCGCAATACGATGACCGTGCATTGGTTGTCGGTGCGCGGTGGGGCGCGACATTTGCGGAAAGCGGCGGAACAAGGCAAGAAATTAGAGGTAGCGATCGCTCTCGGTGTAGACCCACTAATTATTATGGCGGCGGCGACACCAATTCCTGTGGATTTATCAGAATGGTTGTTTGCTGGACTGTATGGTGGTTCTGGTGTGCAGTTGGCAAAGTGTAAAACTGTGGATTTGGAAGTCCCCGCAGATTCGGAATTTGTCTTGGAAGGGACAATTACTCCGGGAGAGGTATTGCCTGATGGCCCATTTGGCGACCATATGGGTTATTACGGTGGAGTGGAAGATTCGCCTTTGGTTCGCTTCCAGTGTATGACCCACCGCAAAGATCCAATTTATTTAACAACATTTAGTGGTCGCCCACCGAAAGAAGAGGCGATGATGGCGATCGCTTTAAATCGCATCTACACCCCAATTCTGCGTCAACAAGTCTCAGAAATTGTGGACTTTTTCTTACCGATGGAGGCGCTATCTTACAAAGCGGCTATTATCTCCATTGATAAGGCGTATCCTGGACAAGCGCGACGGGCGGCTTTGGCTTTTTGGAGTGCTTTACCACAGTTTACCTACACCAAGTTTGTGATTGTAGTGGATAAAAATATTAATATCCGCGATCCGCGTCAAGTAGTGTGGGCGATTAGTTCCAAAGTCGATCCGGTGCGGGATGTGTTTATTTTACCGGAAACACCTTTTGATACTTTGGATTTTGCTAGCGAGAAGATTGGTTTAGGTGGACGGATGGGAATTGATGCGACCACGAAGATTCCGCCGGAGACAGATCATGATTGGGGTTTACCGTTGGAGTCGGATGCAGATGTGGCGGCGATGGTGGAGAGACGCTGGGTAGAGTATGGATTAGCTGATTTGCAGTTGGGTGAAGTTGACCCGAATTTGTTTGGATATGATATGAGGTAGGTATCTCATCCCCTTCTGCTTTTCGTGGAGGGGGTATCTTGAATTTTTGAGGTGAAAAATGCCTTATCCATTTCCAGGGATGAATCCTTATTTGGAGAATCCTTCAATCTGGCAGAAAGTTCATAAGCGGTTGATTGTAGCGATCGCGGACGAATTATCTTCGCAACTACTTCCTAAATATATAGTAGATATTGAAGAACGAGTCTATCAAACTAGTGGGGAAGATGCCCTACTTGTGGGTATTCCTGATGTAGTGGTACAACATCCTCAGAGCGTAACGGCTTCCCAAAGTGGAAATATCGCTTTAGCTGCACCTCCCATTCAATCTGTAAGTGTGATGGTTCCTGTACCTGAGACTGTGAGAGAAAGTTATCTGGAGGTGCGAGAGGTAACTACGCGGGATGCAGTGTGTGTGATTGAAGTTCTTTCTCCTAAAAATAAGCGTTCTGGAGAAGGACGTATTGCATATGAGAGAAAGCGTCGCCGAGTATTGGCAAGTTTAACGCATTTGGTGGAAATTGATTTACTCCGAGATGGCAAGCCAATGCTAGTCTTTGGTAATGGGATTCAAAGTGATTATCGAATTTTGGTAAGTCGGGAGGAACGTCGTCCTCAAGCTGATTTGTATGCGTTTAATTTGCAAGATATAATTCCCTCTTTTCCAGTACCGTTACGTTCAGAAGATTTGGCTTTGGTAGATTTGCAGAGTTTGTTAGTTGGGATTTATGATCGTGCAGGCTATGAACTAGTTATAGATTATACTCAAAACCCTGCGTCGTCGCTGTCTGAACTAAGTGTGGTTTGGAATGATACTTTGTTGCGGCAACAAGGACTTCGTTAAAGTATACTCCTTTACCGCCCGCGTGAAGATTACAATATGGAAATGCTCGCCCTCGACAAATGGACAGATTCTGAGCAGCCAGAGATAGTAGGAGCCTTAACTACGGGCAATATTTGGCAATTTGGAATTTTACATCGTCATCAGAAATATGTCGAGGAAAATATTACAGTCTACCGAGTTACAGAAGAATTAGAGACGGTATTGCGGATTTTGCTGGCGGCGATACTGGCATAATTTAGGCACAACCATCAATTATTGAGCGAAGTTAACTTCTGTCACTACAAATTAATTCAGTTTTTATACGTACAAGCTGTCATTCGAGGTCTGAGTCAACTTCTGTATTACTCTGAAAAGCTAAGTACTTTGACGCAGGATTAGGTATAATAAATGTTTGCATTTGAATCCATATTAGGTTTAACTTGTAAAGACAGAATTACCTCGCAAGTAGGCGATTTTTAGTATAAACCAAAGGATAAAGCAAATATAATGGAAGCTTCCCCAGCAAAAGTTATTCAGTATTTCAATGGTGAGAAGCAGAATCTCATTCCTCTGTTTCAGCGCCCATATACTTGGACCGAGAATAACTGGCAGACACTCTGGGATGATTTGATGGTGCAATATGAAGTGGACGACACCGGAACCCACTTTATGGGAGCGATTGTATCTGTTCCAGCTCGCAGTGTACCTATAGGAGTTAGTAAGTATCTTATCATTGATGGGCAGCAGCGCCTCACAACCATATCACTACTTCTTTGTGCTTTGCGCGATTGTCTCGATCCAAATTCAGCCTCACGAATACAGGAGGTTTACTTAACCAATCGCTTTCGCGATTTAGAGGATACCTTAAAGTTTGTGCCAACTCAAGCAGACCGCGATGTGTATCGCACCATCGCCCTAGATCGCCAGATTCCAGCAAATAGTAAAGATATTCGGATGGTTGCCGCCTATTACTTTTTCAAGAACAAGTTGCTTAAAGGCACTGACCTAGGCTGTTTACTCTGCAAGAAATTCTCTCCCATAAACTTCATGCAGTTTACGTGCCATTATTTGAGGTCGAAAAGACAATTCTCCTTTTTGAGAGCATCGATTGACCAAAAACATGAGTTGACCAAACTGTAAGGTCAA
>JBBQRU010000089.1:0-22639 GCA_038214545.1 Cyanophyceae cyanobacterium
TTTGTGTTGTGCGCTTAGGTAGAAGTGGCACAATCAGAGGAATTAAACCTACAGCAACTGCGGCGACTGCAGCTACAGGTGCCCAACTAGGTATAGCTAACTTGCGGCGCTTTTGAGTTGGTAAGGCGACAGCATCGGCAGCATATTCATCCAAAGCTGTGGCTAAGTCAAACAATTGCAGCACACTCAAGCGAACTACTGGCGGGTTCTCTGTAAACATTGAACCTAAGTATAAATCGTGGTTCAACCCGTTGTTACTAGGTTGTAAATGAACTCCATTCTTGACAAAAGGATTGGGATTTAAGGCGATTGTCTGGGGTGCAGAATTTACAGACGTTTCTTGCTTTTCAATTTCGTTTGCACCAGATAAATATGCAGCGTGGAAGCGATCGGGAGATTGTTGAAGTAATTCTTGCACGTAAGTTGTTACAGCCGTATGCAAGGCTTCTAGTTGTTGACGATCGCCCCTGATGGTAATCCGATCTTCCTCGGAAGAGCGCGGATCGTCAAAGCTGAGCACAAAGCGCAGTTGCTTCAGCACAGTTCGACCCATCCAACGTGATAACGGCGAACTCTCAGCAGCCACTTCTAGTGAGCAAGTTGGCGGCGTGTATCGACGGACAAAAGAATTTGATAACGGCATGGCAATTTATACAAAGACAACTTTAAAATTTTGCGGAACGGTCGATGAGTGCGAGCCAGAGACGGCGGTGTCCACCAGGACTGCTATAAAATAGTAAGTCTATTAATAGCTTCAGCCCTAAGTGAGCAATGGCGTCGGTGGAAATATTGTCTTCCTCCATGCGTTCTTGATAGATATTGTTGAAGGCATCAAGATAATCTCCGAGTAAGGCAGCTTGATGCGGTTCTCGGTTACTTTCTGCCATTTGTTCTAAAAGCGCTACAGCACGACGAATTAATTCTTGATGCTGTTTGGCAAGATAGCAGGTGATCAGCACTAGACTTCGCGCTTCTTCAACATCGAGCTTTTTTCTTCCTCCCTGACTTTTCCGCATCGGATTCGATTGGCGCAAACGCCATAAAGCCACGCGGTCTGGTACACGAGATTCTAGATTTAACTCTGTTGCGGCTTGCAACATTGCATCGCTACCAATGCCAGCTAATGCCTCTAGAGCTAATAGCACCAAATCCAACTGAGCTTTAATGTTATCTAATTGAACCGGGTCTGGCGCTTGCGGGAGGTTGAGCTCCTCCCATTCGTTCGTTGGAACGGGCAACTTGGTATGAGAGTGCATAGCTTTTAGCATAGGACATCAGGCAGGTATGGGATGAGTGCTGTTACTCATTTTGAAACCAATTTTTTACGGTTTAAGTTCCCACAGCTACCAGCCTAATATTATTTGGTTTTTATCGGGTAATAGATTCTCTAAATTACATATGCGATTGTGACACCACTACCACCATCTTCTCGTGCTGCCGGTTCATAGCGCCTCACACGCGAGTGTTGTTTTAAGAACTCGTGTACACCTTGTCGCAGTTTACCAGTACCATGTCCGTGAATGATCCAGATCTGACCATCAGCTTCGGCAATTGCTTTGTCTAAAATTATTTGAGCATCATCAACTCTCCGACCGCGTAAATCGACTGTATTTCGGGAAGTGCGAAAGGCTGGTACTGGTTCTGGTGGGGTAATTGGGACTGGGGTGGGAGTGGAGGTTGGTTTAGGTTTGGCTGGGACTTCCGCTTTTTCTCCATCTAGAGATTCTAGGTCTTCGAGTTGCACCACCATTTTCATGATCCCAAAGCGGATATTTAATTTATTGTCCTCATCAGGGATTGTTAACACTTCCGCTGTTTGTCCAAGTTTAGGAATCCGGACGCGATCGCCAACTTTGGGGGTGAATCCTCGCTTTTGTTTGGCTGGAGGTGGTGGTAGATAGCTTTGTGCTAATTGATTCAAGGCGTTGGTAGCTTGTTGGGCATCTTGGGCACTCGGTGTACCTTGCTGCAAGCGACGAATAACTTGAGCAATTTCACCTCTTGCTTGAGTGATGGCATTTTGCACTGCAACTTCCTGTGAGGAGCGCAAAGCACGTTCCCGTTCTTGCAAGTTATCCGCTTTTTGGGATACTTCTTTATATAAACGTTCAGCTTGCTGTAACAAATCTTGAGCTTCGGCGGCTTTGGTTTCTTGGCGGCGACGTTGGGCTTCTAAGCCAGCTATCACTTGATTAACGTCTTCATTAGCACCACCCATTTGGCTTTTTGCTGCTTCCACCACTTCTAATTTCAGCCCCAATCGCTGAGCAATTGTCAAGGCGTTGGAACGTCCCGGAATTCCCCATAATAAGCGGTAAGTCGGAGACAGGGTACTTTCGTCAAATTCTACTGAAGCATTTTCAAACCGCTCATCCTCATATTTCAACGCTTTGAGTTCGCCAAAGTGAGTTGTCGCCAAAGTCATTTGAGCATTGTCAGCTAAATAATGCAGTAAGGCGATCGCTAAGGCACTCCCTTCTACTGGGTCAGTACCAGCACCAACTTCATCTAATAATACTAAAGACTGAGGAACTGGATTTTCTCCATTCCCCTCCAAAGCTTCCAAAATCCGACTAATCCGGCGAATGTGACCCGAAAAAGTGGATAAACTCTGTTCCAGGGACTGTTCATCGCCAATATCTGCTAATACTTGGTCAAACCACGGTAATTCTACCGGCTCACGCGCCGGGACAAACAAACCTACCTTTGCCATTAATGCTGCTAGACCCAAGGTTTTCAGGGTGACAGTTTTGCCACCAGTATTTGGGCCAGTAATGGTGACTACGCGAATTTGGGGTTGAATCAGCAAATCTACCGGGACAACTGGTGGAAATTGCTCGTGATTTTGTTGCCAGAATAGCAATGGATGTCGCAGTTGGCGCAAGGTGATAGTTTCTTGCTCACGGTCAACAAATCGCGGCGGGTTGGCTTGTAGCCAGAAACTGTAACGCGATCTGGCGGTGGCGAGATCTAAAGTTGTCGCGATCGCTAACAATCTTTCGAGATCCGGTTTCACAACAGCTACTTGCTCACTCAACCGCCGGCGAACTATTTCTTCCTCCGTTTGTTCTCGGCGCAATACCTGTCGCATTTGGTTTCCCCAAGACACAATAGAATGCGGTTCCACATACAGCGTTGCGCCACTAGTAGAAGTGTCATGAACAATACCAGGAATTGCGTCTTTTTGCGGGGCTTTGACGGGGATCACAAAGCGATCGTTGCGTTGAGTAATAATTTGTTCTTGGACAGCACCAGCTTTGACTTGTAAAATTGCCTGTAACTTTTGCTGAATTTGAGTGCGTAATTGCCGCAAGGAAGTGCGAATTTCTGCCAACTTTGGACTAGCGCGATCAGTGACCTGTCCGCGTTCATCGATACAACGGTGAATTTCTTGCTCTAATTCCGGATAAGTCCGTAATTGGGAAACTAACTCCGTTAAAACCGGCAAATCCGGCTGACTGTCAATTACCCGCCGCAATTGTCTTGCACCCGCTAGAGTGGTCGCGATCGCTAGCAATTCATCACCCGCCAAAATTCCTTGGAGTTCGACGCGTTGCAAGGCATAACCAATATCTTGGATACCTTCAAACGACAATCCAGTGGCGCGATTTTCTAATTTATAAACTTCTTGTGTTTGGTGCAGCAATTGTTCCGCCACAACCTGATAATTAGGAATTGCAAGATTGCGAGCTGCAACCACCCCCAGCTTAGTCGCTGCAAAGGTAGACAAATGCTGGCACAGGCGAGGCCATTCGAGGAGTTCTAACGTTTCGGATTGAATCAAGGCGAATCACGTTCTGTGTCTATCTAAATCCATGTTAGCAACTTGAGAGGGAGAGGGGGGAGTGCTCTCCCCTAAGTCACCACCAATTTGATACCCTAGCTTAAATAGATGGGAGGGATACAAGCGTGACTATTGAAATCGGGCGGGCAAAAACAGCGCGGCGAGCTTACGGAATCGACGAAATTGCTCTTGTACCAGGAAATCGAACTTTAGATCCGAGCTTGGCGAATACTCAGTGGCGGATTGGTAATATTCAGCGTGACATTCCCATTATCGCCAGTGCGATGGATGGGGTGGTAGATGTGCGTATGGCTGTACGATTGTCGCAATTAGGAGCACTAGGTGTGCTGAATTTGGAGGGTATCCAAACTCGTTATGCTGACCCAGAGCCAATTCTAGAGCGGATGACAACAGTCGGAAGCACAGAATTTGTGCCGTTGATGCAGGAATTATATGCCGAACCAATCAAGCCAGAATTAATTACGCAAAGAATTCAGGAAATTAAACAACAAGGTGGGATTGCGGCGGTGAGTCTCACCCCAGCCGGGGCCAGTAAGTACGGTGAGATCGTTGCCAAAGCTAGTGCTGATTTAGTATTCTTGCAAGCAACAGTAGTTTCCACAAATCACTTGTCACCAGAGTCAATTACTCCGCTGGATTTAGCCCAATTTTGTCGGGAAATGCCGATGCCGGTACTGTTGGGAAATTGCGTGACTTACGAAGTTACTTTGAATTTGATGAAAGCTGGTGCAGCTGGAGTCCTAGTGGGGATTGGTCCTGGGGCTGCATGTACCTCTAGAGGCGTTTTAGGGGTGGGTGTACCGCAAGCAACAGCGATCGCTGACTGTGTGGCTGCTCGTGATGATTATTTCCAGGAAACGGGTAAATATGTCCCAGTCATTGCTGATGGCGGTTTAATTACCGGCGGTGACATCTGTAAATGCATCGCTTGCGGTGCTGATGGAGTAATGATTGGTTCACCCTTTGCTCGTGCCGCCGAAGCTCCAGGCAGAGGATATCATTGGGGGATGGCAACACCTAGCCCAATTTTACCTCGGGGTACGCGGATTCGTGTCGGCACTACAGGCACCTTAGAGCAAATTCTTACAGGGCCAGCCCAACTTGATGATGGCACCCATAATCTTTTGGGAGCCTTAAAGACCAGTATGGGAACTTTAGGAGCCAAAGACTTGAAAGAAATGCAACAAGTTGAAGTGATAATTGCCCCTTCACTGTTGACAGAAGGTAAAGTTTATCAAAAAGCTCAGCAATTAGGAATGGGTAAATAGATAAACTCCCAAACAATTTCCAAAATTTCTTGAATAAATAAAGAAAAATACTGGAAAAACCAAACCTGTCGCCTACAATATAAGAAGCGGAGACGCATGTTTCCGTTCACTCCTCACACCACACTCCGCCCGGACTATTGTTCGGGCGGTTCCTTTTGTATATATAAGTAAAGATATATTTCGCCGTTAGGGAAAACTCCTCCTAAATGCATATGCACAACCAACGAGTTAGCAGGTGAGTGCCTATGGTAAAATTTTCACCAGACTGAGAATTAAAAAATAATCAAGGATTTGTAGGCATGTCAACAGCCGCACAAGTGTCAGACTCTACGTTTAAAGAAGAAGTACTAGATAGCCAGGTTCCGGTTTTAGTTGACTTTTGGGCTCCTTGGTGTGGCCCTTGCCGGATGGTAGCTCCAGTGGTTGATGAAATAGCCAATCAGTACGCAGGACAAATCAAGGTTGTCAAAGTCAACACCGATGAATGTCCTCAAATTGCAAGTCAGTACGGTATCCGCAGTATTCCCACACTGATGGTTTTTAAGGGTGGGCAAAAAGTTGATATGGTGGTTGGGGCAGTGCCTAAATCAACCTTATCTACAACTTTGGAAAAATATCTTTAAAACTGTATCGGCTGCAAAATCATATTGAGGTATCCGATTCGTAGATCAAATATGTAAATATTTGTTAACAAAATAGCTAGGCAATATTGATTTCCGTAATTGCAAGGCTGTTTGTTTGAGCACCTGAGTTTATGTAAACTTAAGGTGTTTTTTTATGAGATATTTTCTATTCCCATAAATTTAGCGACATCACTGTCCAAATGCGGATAAAATGGAATGCCCCTTTTGCGGCAGTTCACATGACCTCATCGCCGTCCGATCATCAAGAGACTCTGCAAGCAGATGTCGCTGACTTAATCGCTCGTTTACCGACACTCAAAAATCAGGCGTTCATCCAGCAGACGCTGGAGACTATCTTGCGCCTAGCCAAGAGTGATATTGAGCGCCTTGACTGGAAAATTACCGCTGCGGCTTTAGCCGATATGGAGCGAGGTTTCCAGTTATTTCATACTTACAGACATGTTCGCAAAGTTACCATCTTTGGTTCGGCTCGGACCTCATCAGAACATCCAGAATATCGTATCGCAGTTGACTTTGCCCGCGCTGTAACCGAATTGGGATTCATGGTGATGACAGGAGGTGGCGGCGGGATCATGCAAGCAGGTAACGAAGGTGCAGGCACAGCCAACTCTTTTGGTTTAAACATTCAATTACCATTTGAGCAGGATGCCAACCCTTTCATCCAAGGCGACCCCAAGCTGATTCACTTCAAGTATTTCTTCACTCGCAAGCTATTTTTGCTCCGCGAAAGTGATGCTGTTGCCTTATTCCCCGGTGGCTTTGGCACCCAAGACGAAGCTTTTGAGTGCATGACTCTCAGCCAAACCGGCAAATTCGGCCCCGTCCCGCTAATTTTAATCGATCAACCTGGTGGTGATTATTGGCGGTCTTGGAGCGAATACATTGACAAACATTTGGTAAAAACAGGCTTAGTCAGTCCCGAAGACCCAAGTTTGTACACTGTGACCGATAACCTAGATGTGGCTTGCAACACCATCACCCAGTTTTATCAGGTTTATCACTCTAGCCGCTATGTTAGCGATATCTTAGTCATCCGCCTGAAGACTGATTTATCTGATGCTGATGTCGAACAACTCAATGCCGAGTTCAAAGACATTTTAGTTAAAGGACGAATCGAGAAGAGTCAAGCGCTACCTGGAGAAGCCGGTGACGAAAGCGTGGATTTACCCCGCTTAGTTTTAGCCTTCAATCAACGTGATTTGGGAAGACTGTATCAAATGATCGCCCGGATCAACCAACTTGGGAAGCATGTCGCACATCCGGAGTTGAAGTAGGGAACGCGGAGGTCGCGCAGAGGATCGCGGAGTAGCTCTGCGCCCCTCTGCGTTACCTCCGCGCTCTCCGCGTTAAAAATATTCCTCAAAATATCTTTTAAAATACATTTTATTCCGTATACAATTGTTAAGTTTGCTTTAGGCTCAGGACATTTTATGCCTAAGGAAAACATGCTTGAGTATCTTCCACCGTTAAATGACCATAATTTGCCGTATCCCGATACGATTCATCCCATCGTCGTCCACTTCGTTATTGCGATGGTGTTGTTTTCTGTTTTCTGTGATGTTGTTGGCTATTTGAGTAAGAATACGCGGTTGTTTGAGGTTAGTTGGTGGAATTTGTTTTTTGCGACAATCTCGATTTTTGTCGCGGTGATTTTTGGTCAGATTGAGGCGGGTCTCGCGGAACCTTATGCTGCGGTGGCACCTGTGCTGAATTTACATACTGTGCTGGGTTGGTCGCTTTCGGTGATTATTGCCACGATTACTGCTTGGCGGTATGTGTTGCGATCGCACGATCCCCAAAAAGTTTCGGTTTCTTTTCTTGGTGTCGAAGTGTTGTTGAGTGGTCTGGTTTTTGTCCAGGTTTATCTCGGTGATTTACTGGTTTGGGTGTACGGGTTACACACTGTGCCGGTTGTTGAGGCGATTAAGGAGGGAATTTTACGATGAATGAGTTGGTTGAACAGTGGCACGCGGTTTTGGGTCCTAATGGTCTACCGTATCCGATCCCGATTCACCCGAATTTGGTTCACTTGACTTTGGGTTTGTTTATTGTTGGGGTTGCTTTTGATTTTGTCGGTGTGCTTTTTCCTTTGGAAAGACCAGTTTTTAAGTTTTTGGCAATTCCGGCAGCGCGGGCAAACTTTTTTGATGTTGGTTGGTACAATGTGCTGGCTGCAGCGGTTGTGACTTTTTTTACGGTGGCGGCGGGTTTTTATGAGATGCTGCTGGCAACACCGTTAGAGACTGTCAAGAGTGCTTGGGGTTTGCAGGCTCTAGATACTATGGTTTGGCACGGTTTGGGTGGTATTTTAATCTTGGCAATGATTGTTGGGATGAGTGTTTGGCGGGGGTTTCAGCGTTATGTTTGGCGCAAGGATAAAAGCCAACAAGTGCCTTGGAGTTATTTGTGTGTAGGTGTACTGGTTTTAGTGCTGATGTTTGCCCAAGGAACTCTGGGTGCTCACTTGGGTGGTGAGTTTGGTGTTCATAATACTGCTGATAGTTTGTTGCGCTTGGGTCAAGACCCGAACACGTTGAAGTTTTAGGGTTTATTTTTATGAAAATCTGGAATATTTTGCTTTTGATAGCAGTAGCGCTCGCTTTGACTGCTGTCAGTCTCAAGATGGGACAGCAGGCTTATTCTTGGTTCCCGCCCCAAGCTTCGGCTGAGTCTCAGTTGATTGATAGACTGTTTAGCTTTTTGACTGTCTTGGGTACTTTCATTTTTTTGGGTGTCACGGGAACTCTCTTATATTCTGTTGTTTTCCAACAGGCGGCTAAGTATGACATGAGTGATGGGCCGCCGATTGAGGGAAATATCACTTTAGAGGTGGTCTGGACGGTAATTCCGATTTTGTTGGTAGTTTGGATTGCGACTTACAGCTACAACGTTTATCAACAAATGGCGATTACAGGACCAATGGAAATGACCCACAAGATGGCGTCAGCCACACCATTGGATAATCCTGCGGCAGAAAAAAATGAAATGTATGCTAAACAGGGGCCAATGGAAATGACTCACAACACGGAGTCTGAAGCATTGGATACGGAAGACGCGATCGCGAATCCGATAGTTTTGGAGACTAGTCCTGAACCAGCGGAAAAAATTGAAGTTTTTGCTAAACAGTGGTCTTGGGTATTTCGCTATCCCGAAAATGTAACTAGTAGCGAATTACACCTGCCAAATAATCGCCGCATTCGACTGTTGATGCAATCAGCGGATGTGATCCACGGCTTTTATATTCCGGCTTTCCGCCTGAAACAAGACATTATTCCCCAACAACCCATTAATTTTGAGTTCACTCCCATCCGCTTAGGTACATACCGCTTAACTGATTCTCAATATAGTGGCACTTATTTCGCGACGATGAGCGCGAATGTAGTTGTCCAAGATCCCGAAGATTACAAAAAATGGTTGGTTGATGCCGCTAGTCGCAAACCAACTCTCGCGAGTAATCAAGCGGCGGCTGAGTATTTCCGTGAATCAGAGAAACCAATTAAGACGAGTTGGCCGACCGTTGTGCCAGTAGCACCGCCTTTAGTTAATTATCATAGTGAGCAGGATAAGCGATGACGATTGTAATTGAACCGACTCACCACGAACATCCGCCGACAACCTGGCGGACATATTTTACCTTTAGCACTGACCATAAAGTAATTGGTATTCAATATCTAGTCACCGCCTTTATTTTTCTGCTGCTAGGTGGAATTTTCGCGATGATCATGCGCGGAGAATTAATTACTCCCGAATCCGATTTAGTTGACCGCAGTGTCTACAATGCCTTGTTTACCATGCACGGCACGATTATGCTATTTGGCTGGACTTTTCCCGCCTTAGCAGGCTTAGCTAACTACCTTGTCCCACTGATGATTGGGGCGCGAGATATGGCTTTTCCTCGACTGAATGCCGCCGCTTTTTGGATGGTGCCAGTGGTCGGGATCATGTTGATGGCGAGCTTTTTGTTACCTGGAGGACCAGCCCAAGCCGGTTGGTGGTCTTACCCACCAGTCAGTTTGCAAAATCCGAGTGGTGACTTAATTAGTGGTCAATCGGTTTGGTTAGTTGCTGTCGCCATTTCTGGGGTGTCCTCAATTTTGGGGGCAGTTAACTTTGTGACGACAATTATCCGAATGCGGGCACCAGGAATGACCGTCTTTAAGACACCTGTGTTTGTCTGGGCAGTATTCAGCGCTCAAATTATTCAATTGTTTGGACTACCAGCACTAACTGCAGGTGCCGTCATGTTACTCCTCGACTTGACTGCAGGTACAGCCTTCTTTGATCCCGCTAAAGGTGGCAACCCAATTTTCTACCAGCACTTTTTCTGGTTTTATTCGCATCCTGCTGTCTATGTAATTGCCCTACCTGTTTTTGGTGTTTTCTCGGAATTACTTCCTGTTTACGCCCGCAAACCACTTTTTGGCTACAGAATTGTTGCCGTCTCATCACTGATGATTTCGGCGGTGAGTGCTTTAGTTTGGGTACACCATATGTTCGCCAGTGGGACACCTGGTTGGATGCGGATGTTTTTCATGGTGACGACAATGTGTGTCGCTGTCCCAACGGGAATTAAAGTCTTTGCTTGGGTGGCGACTGTTTGGGGCGGTAAACTGCGACTAACTACACCAATGCTGTTTGCCTTGGGTGGTATAGTCATGTTTGTCTTTGCCGGGATTACCGGAATTATGTTAGCAGCCGTACCCATTGATATCCACGTCAACAACACCTACTTTGTCGTGGGGCACTTCCATTACATTCTTTACGGTACGGTGACGATGGGAATTTATGCCGCCATCTACCACTGGTTTCCAAAAATGACTGGGCGGATGTACTCTGAAGGCTTAGGTAAGTTACACTTTGTGGCGGCATTTGTTGGCACCAATCTCAACTTTTTTCCGATGCATCCTTTAGGATTACAAGGAATGTTGCGCCGGGTTTCTTCCTACGCGCCAGAGTATGCTTTCTGGAATGTAATTGCCAGTCTCGGAGCATTTTTACTCGGAATGTCCACACTCCCCTTTATCCTAAATATTGTCGGTTCTTGGGTACAAGGTAACAAAGCACCTGCTAATCCTTGGCGGGCAATTGGACTAGAGTGGCTGGTTTCTTCTCCTCCTCCTGTAGAAAACTTTGAAGAGATTCCTATCATCATTTCCGAACCCTACGGCTACGGTAAATCAGAACCATTAACTAGTAACCTAGGCTAAATATTCTATTCATGTAGTCATGCTTCTATATTCTAAATTGTGAGAGAAATATCTCAAATTAGCATAGAAGCACTACTACAATATCCACAAAAATTTAATTATGGTCAATTCTCCCCATGTAGCTGAAGCTACCCATGATGAAGCTGGCAATAGTATGTTTGGCTTCATCGTCTTCCTAATTTCCGAAAGTGTTATTTTCCTAAGTTTCTTCGCCGGATATATCGGCTACAAGTTAATGACTCCTAACTGGCTACCACCTGGTATCGAAGGTTTGGAAGTCCGAGATCCGGCAATCAATACAGTGATTCTTGTTTCTAGTAGCTTTGTCATTTACGTTGCTGAACGATATCTCCACTCTTCAAATCTCTGGGGTTTTCGCTTTTTTCTCTTGGCAACAATGGCGATGGGTACCTACTTTTTGTATGGTCAAGCTGTGGAATGGCAAAGCCTGAAATTTGGTTTCACCTCTTGTGTCTTCGGCGGCACATTCTATTTGTTAACAGGGTTCCACGGTCTCCATGTTTTCACCGGAGTCTTTTTACAGACGACTATGTTGCTAAGATCTTTTATTCCTGGTAACTACGACTCTGGTGAATTTGGTGTAGAAGCAACTGGGCTATTTTGGCACTTTGTCGATGTGATTTGGATTATTTTGTTTGTCCTGATTTATGTGTGGCAATAAAGGAGATTTTCTATGATTATTGATGACCAACATTACGACTTAATTATTATTGGTACAGGTGCTGGTGGTGGTACCCTAGCACATAAGCTTGCCTCAACAGGTAAAAAAATTCTCATTTTGGAACGAGGCGATTTTTTACCGCAAGAAGATCAAAATTGGGATGCTTTAGAGGTTTTTAAAAAAGAGCGCTATCATGCTCAAGAACAATGGTATGACAATGAGGGTGAACCTTTTCGTCCTCAAACTAATTACTGGGTAGGTGGTAATACTAAGGTCTATGGTGCGGCTTTACTCCGGATGCGAGAACGAGATTTTGATGCTGTCACTCATCAAGATGGGATTTCTCCTGCGTGGCCTCTCAAGTATCAAGATTTTGAACCTTACTACACGGAAGCGGAAACACTTTACAGTGTCCACGGCAATCAGGGAGAAGACCCAACAGAAGCACCCCGAAATAGTGCCTATCCCCATTCTCCTGTTAGCCACGAACCGAGAATGCAGAAAGTTAGCGATGCTATCTCTAATAAAGGATTGCACCCTTTTCATCTGCCTTTAGGACTAAAGCTGAACGAAATCGACCCCACTAAAAGTGCTTGCATCCGCTGTAGTACCTGCGACGGTTTTCCTTGCAAGGTTGATGGCAAAGCCGATGCGGAGGTAGTGGCTATTAACCCAGCGCTGAAATATGCCAATGTGACTCTCAAAACCTCCGCTCATGTTGTGTGTTTACACACCAGTCCTTCGGGTACTGAGGTGAAAGGTGTACAGGCAAAGATTAATGGGCAATCTTATTTGTTCCTCGGCGATATTATTGTACTGGCTTGTGGGGCAATTAATTCAGCAGCATTATTATTGCGATCGGCAAATGAATTACATCCTCACGGACTTGCTAACAGTTCCCAGCAAGTAGGACGCAATTTTATGAAGCACCTAATTACAGCAATGGTGCAGATCAGTCCCACACGTAACGCTGATGTATTTCAAAAGACGATTGGTGTTCATGATTTTTACTGGGGTGAGCCGGATTTTCCTTATCCAATGGGTCACATCCAAAATACAGGTAGCATCCACCAAAACATGATCCCGGCCGAAGCACCACCGCTATTATCTCTAATGTCGAGATTAGTGCCTGGGTTTGGATTGCGACAAATTGCTACCCATTCCATCGGCTGGTGGTTGCAAACAGAAGATTTACCTAATGCGAATAATCGCGTTCGGGTGTTGGGTGACAAGCTATTTTTGGACTACACTCCGAATAATCTCGAAGCACACGATCGCCTGATTTATCGTTGGCAAGATATTCTCAAAGCAGTCGATAAAACAGCCGAAAACTCCATCTTTCAGCGAGGAATCTACCCCCGAAGCGATTCACCCATTCAAGTCGTCGCCAATCAATCTGGGACTTGTCGCTTTGGCGAAGATCCGATTACCTCTGTTTTAGATCTCAACTGTCGCACTCATGATCTAGATAATCTCTACGTTGTTGATGGTAGTTTCTTCCCATCTAACTCTGGTGTCAGTCCGGGTTTGACAATTATCGCCAATGCCTTACGAGTTGGAGATCACCTGATTCAACGCTTGAAGTAGAAGTGTAATGGATGACGTACGATCGCTTTAAAGCCCAGAATCGTCGCGCATCCACTTATTTTTACTCGCTTTGTTGTGCGATCTGGACATCTTCTACATCAACATTTAGCTGTTGAGCAATTTGCTCCAAACTCATCCCAGTTGAGCGTAAGAGAGGCACAGTTACTCTCAACATTTCCGCTTTCTGTTCTTCTCGACCTTCTGCTTTGGCTTCTTGACAAATCCGGGTTTGCTCCAGCAACATTTCTGCTTCCCGTTCCGAGCGACCTTCAGCTTTGGCTTCTTGATAAACTCTGGTTTCTTGTAAAGTTATTCCCAACATGGCTTCGACTTCCTCTCTACTTAAAGCGCGAAATTTATAAACGGCAATGGTGGTCACAATTTCCATTATCTCATTTTTGACAAGAGTATTCGCAACTTCTTGCTCTGTGCGTCTAATCACCTGTTTGGCAAGCTCTACTAGCTGCGCCTCTGAAGTAATGGTCAGTTGCATCAAATTGATGCCTATCGCTTGTTGATTAAGATCGCCTAACTCATCCAAGTAAATACGCTGCACTTGGTCACTGTTAAGCAATGATCGATGAATATGAGTAGTACTTGGTTCGAGGTTACGACTCGGAAAAATCACTACTCCCCGCCAGTCATCACACCGCAACCGATTGCGATATAGATAGATCATTAACTCTGTAAAAAATCGATGATACAGAGTTTCATCATCTTGAAATTGAACTTCGGCAAAAAAGACGATTTTGGGTGTTGCATCCAGGGGAGGTAAAAAGACGCCATCAATACGAAAAGCTGTTTCTTTGACCTCAACTGACTCAAATCGATAGTTTTGTGCTTGTTGAGGACGGTCATCAACTAGTTCAAAAAGCAACGCCGGAAAGCGCTTAAAAATCTGGTAATAAATCGAGTCGCGTTTCACTTAATCTGCCTAAAATTCTAGTTTTTTACGATTTACTCAGGCTGATGCATTCTCTGATAAGTTTTGGTTTTTAGTAACTTTTGTGACTGACTCAACCGATAAATCTTCTCTCTATTGCTACTTTTCGCTCTCAGTAGCCAATGCTTGTCGATCGCCTGATGTATCGTTGGCAAGATATTTTCAAAGCAGTAAATAAAACTGAAAATGGAAGGCGTGCGATCCAACTTAGAATCGCCGCGCATCCGCTTATTTCTACATGTTCTGCTGTGTAGCTCTCTCGATCTCTTCTACATCAATCTTCAACTGTTGAGCAATCTCCTCCACACTCATCCCAGTTGAGAGTAAAAGAGGCACAAACGCTCTCAACATTTCTACTTTCTGTTCTTCTCGACCTTCAGCTTTGGCTTCTTGATAAACTCTGGTTTCTTGTAAAGTTATTCCCAGCATAGCTTCTACTTCCTCTCTACTTAAAGCGCGAAATTTATAAACGGCAATGGTGGTCACAATTTCCATTATCTCATTTTTGACAGGAATATTCGCAACTTCTTGCTCTGTGCGTCTAATCACCTGTTTGGCAAGCTCTACTAGCTGCGCCTCTGGAGTAATGGTCAGTTGCATCAAATTGATGCCTAACGGTTGTTGATTAGGATCGCCTAACTCATCCAAGTAAATACGCTGCACTTGGTCGCTATTCAGCAATGACCGATGAAGATGAGTGGTAGTTGGTTCGAGTTGACGACTCGGAAAAATCACTACTCCCCGCCAGTCATCACATTGAAAACGATTGCGATATAGATAGATCATTAACTCTGTAAAAAATCGATGATACAGAGTTTCATCATCTTGAAATTGAACTTCGGCAAAAAAGATGATTTTCGGTGTTGCATCCAGGGGAGGCAAAAAGACGCCATCAATACGAAAAGCTGTTTCTTTGACCTCAACTGACTCAAATCGATAGTTTTGTGCTTGTTGAGGGCGGTCATCAACTAGTTCAAAAAGTAACGCCGGAAAGCGCTTGAAAATTTGATAATAGATAGAGTCGCGTTTCACTGAATCCTCCGAAAATTCTGGTTCGTCAACTATTGATGCAAAAGATTAACTCTTTTGTTACTGTTCACATGGTAAATACTCCGATTCTCACATGCAGGAAAATGTGATTTTTTGCCTAGTGACAGGTAAACAATTACATCAAATCCTCATCGTCTTCATCTGTTAAATTTTCAAAATCATCACAGTCGTCTGCATAGTATTCGCTGCGATAATAATGCTGACGTGGCACATATTTTTTCAAATCGTGCGGGAAATCATACTCCGTGTATCCTAAGATCGAAAGCAGTGATAACAGCGGATAATTATTTTGCTCTTCTTCTGAGATTTCACAACCGTATTGTTCTTGATCTGATTGTACTACTGGTAGTTTATTTACCTCTACAGAAACACGATCGTATGGAACATGAAACATGACTGTGGGATCTACAGTACTCTGAAACTCAACCAGCCAGTAACCACTCAGTGAAAAGTTAATTTCATGCCACTTAGAATAGCCTCGATGCTGCTGGGATCTGCTACGAAAATTATAGTTACATTTCATGCCAATCGCGTTTTCGTAATCAATCCGCAAATCTGACAATTTGTCCCAAAGTTCTTTAGTTGTGAACTTCCCGGAAAGAGCTTCTCGCATTACATTTAAAGCTGTAGCAATTGTTTCTTTGTGGCTAATTTGCCTATAGCAAACTTCAATTAAACTAGGAATTTCTGAATCCCATAAATTGTAATCCTCATCTATTGTTTCGCCAATTTCTGGAGCAAAATTTTTCATCCAGGTAATTGCTGCATCAACTTCTTCATCCATGCCAATCTGATAATCACCCGCTGTCACATATTCTTCTTTCTTTGGTGCTTGAGGACAAGCAAGCTTCGCAAAGACAGGCTTGGTTACACCTATAGGAGGATAGCTAAATCCTAATTTTTGCGCGTATGCAATAAACCTATTACGCTTTCTCTGACTATTTGTTGGCGGTGTCAACTTCTTTTCTTGTGCCCACTTACACACCGAGTCCCATCTCAAGGATTCCCAACGATTACATAATTTAGAGTACTCAGATTGAATGGGCTTGCGGCGTTGAATTTCCGCATCATAAATTGCTTTAACTGCTAAATACTCAACCAATTCTGATTCATACAATATTTTGTCGCGAAATATACAAACTCCGTTCTCAACTAAATCCCAAAGTGACCTTAAAATTGGTTGAACATCTTCAGGTACAAAACTATCGGTATCGAAGTAATCATCCCACGGTTCAAGGTTCTCCCCATCCAGCGCGATTGTTGCTTTCATCGCGTCAAATGTATAGTTAGCTCGTTGAATTACTTTTGTTGCTACCATCTCACCGGCTTTCACCCATTCCTGAATCTTGCTGTCTTTAATGTCATAAAGAACATCTATATCTGCGTAGTAGAAGTGGTTTTTCAGCTTGGCGTAGCGATTAATCAGGGCTAGCGCCTGATGTGGATGCAATTGATTGACTGGTGCTCCAGCGGTATAAACCATTGCAGTATGCTTCTTTTTGAAGTCTGAGTAATTTATCAGCTTCTATAGTTTTACACGGTAAAGTGTAGAAATGTCAAGAACATCACCAATCAATCTGGTACTTGCCGCTGGGAGCGAAGAGCCGATACGCTACAAGAGCGTAGAATCGGCATTCACTTACTTTTACTTGTTGTGCTGTGTAGCTTTCTGGACATCTTCTAAATCAACATTTAGCTGTTGAGCAATCTGCTCCATACTCATTCCAGTTGAGAGTAAAATAGGCACAACTACTCTCAACATTTCTTCTCGACCTTCTGCTTTGGCTTCTTGATAAATCCGGGTTTGCTCCAACAACATTTCTGCTTTCTGTTCTTCTCGACCTTCTGCTTTGGCTTCTTGATAAACTCTGGTTTCTTGTAAAGTTATTCCCAACATGGTTTCTACTTCCTCTCTACTTAAAGCGCGAAATTTATAAACGGCAATGGTGGTAATCATTTCGATTATCTCATTTCTGGCAAGAGTATTCGCAACTTCTTGCTCTGTGCGGCTAATCATCTGTTTGGCAAACTCTACCAGCTGTGCTTCTGGAGTATTAAGTAATTTATCAGCTTCTATATTTTTACACGGTAACGTGTTATTATGTCAATAGTAAAATTCAACCTTGTGGTTTATGTTTGTGTTTTATATTTGAATCCAGCTTTCTCAGCTACCATGCTTAAGTATTTGGAGGTGGCGCGGTTTGGCTCATACATCCCTGTTTCCCACTCGCTCACAGTTTGCTGGCGAATCCCTAACTCATGAGCCATCTGAGCTTGAGTTAGTCCCATCTGATCGCGTAGTGCTTTGATTGAGTCACTGTTCCATTTAACTGTATTATCTACAGGTTGAACTTTATATCCACTACCAGGCTTGCGAAATGTGACACTCTTAGACTCTAAGTCAACTTCTGCCATCACATACCCAGCATTCATCCAGGCTGAAGCTTGTGCGCCTTTGTGGCGATTTCCCCACCATCGCTTCTGAGTGCGGGCGGAATCGGGTAGAGTATCTCCGATTAATGTCTCAATTTCTGTAAAGGTGAGAGTGATTGTACGATCGCTCTTTTGAAAATATTCAAAAAGTGGTTGGTATTTGCTTCCTCCTTTCACAGTACTTATTCCTTAGACAATATAAATATTCATTTCATAATTTCTAAAAAAATTCCCAGCAACCTCTCTATTGGTTCGTTAATAGTTCGTAGTTGCGCCCAACTCTTCACAACTACGAACCCCGACAAGCGTTAATTAGGCGTCACTTAACACCCAACTGACCAAAGTGCGGACGCCAAAGCCTGTCGCGCCAGCACCATTGTAACCATGCTCTTTATCTGCCCAAACGGGACCGGCAATGTCAAGATGCGCCCAAGGAGTATTTTTGACATATTGTTTGAGGAATAATGAAGCCGTAATTGCGCCACCAGCACGAGGTCCAGTATTCTTCATGTCAGCGATACCGGATTTTAGACCTTCAAAGTATTTTTCTTCCATCGGCATCCGCCAAAACTTCTCGCCGCTGCTTGCCGAGGCTTGCTCGATTTGTTTTGCTAAGGCATCATCAGGGGTAAACAAACCAGCAATATCATCACCTAAGGCAACAACACAAGCACCAGTCAAAGTCGCTAAATCAACGATCGCTTCCAATCCCAACTTATCGGCATATACCAAAGCATCTGCCAAAGTCAATCGACCTTCAGCATCGGTATTGTTGACTTCAATAGTTTTACCATTAGAAGCAGTTAACACATCGCCAGGGTGCATGGCGCGACCACTGATCATATTTTCAGCCACAGCGGAAATAAAGTGAACTTCCACATCCGGCTTGATTTGAGCGATCGCTTTAGCTGCACCCAGAGTCGCCGCTGCACCGCCCATGTCCATTTTCATGGTTTCGATACCGCTACCTACACCTTTGATATTCAGTCCACCAGAATCAAAGGTCACACCTTTACCGATGATCGCTATTTTACGTCTTGGTGTGCCAACGGGTTTGTAAGTTAGGTGAATAAACTTCGGTGGGATGTCACTTGCTTGCGCCACACCCAAAAAAGCACCCATGCCTAACTTTTCACAATCTGCCTGTTCTAAAATTACCACTTGCAAACCGTAATCAGAGGCGATCGCCGTGGCTGTTTCGGCCATAGTCACTGGTGTCACAGCATTAGCAGGCGCAGCTACCAATTCGCGAGCCAAAATCACACCATCACAAATTTGCTGGGCGCGGGTAATCGCCGCCTCTTGTCCACCCAATCCGAGTAAATCCACCTGTTCAATTTGTGGCTCTTTCTCTTCCGGTTCCGACTTAAAGCGATTATCTTTAAACAAAGCGAGCTGGATACCCTCAGCAATCGCTTGGGTAGTTGCAGGCAGATTGTCGTTCCACGCTGGTAAACAGACCCCAAGAGTTTTGCACCTTTCCTTTTTCCCTAACCGCGCCACTGCAGCGGCTACTTTGCGGAGAGTTTCGAGATTTAGCGTGTCTGGTTTTCCCAACCCCACCAAGATCAGTTTGCGTGGACTACCACCAGCGACTCGCGTGGAGACAGTGCTACCTTCTTTACCCTTAAAATCAAATTCCGCAACTAGTTCTTTTAAAACTCCGGCGAATTTTTCATCCAGAGACGCCAGATCGCTTGTTAATACTGCATCTTCAAATATGCCTATTGCTAACCCATCACCCGTCCACTCTAAAAGTGGCGTATTCGTTACTCGAATTTCCATTGTTGGCTTCTGTTTACAGCTTCTTATACAAGTATTACTTAAAATTTTCGCCTCTATAGAGGAAAATACCGATTTTTTAAGTTCGAGGAATCTCAAACGAGGAAGCGATCGCATCCAGGATATGACGCTCACCAGGTGTGATCTGACTATCTAGCTGAGCAATTCTCTCACACTGAGCCAAAAGCGGAATCGCGAAATCACGGTTAAGTTGGTTGAGTAGCGTTTCTAAAGACTGAGGTGATTGGATATTTTTAGCGATGGCATCCAGAGAAGCCGCAGTCAAATTCAATGTTTGCAACTGAGGCAAAATTTCTGCCCAAGTTCGCTCTGGGTAGCTAGCGAGGAACATATGTACTAAAACTTGATCGACAACCGCTTGCTGGGCGAGTGCTGTTTGTAGGTAATCGGCACTTTGCGCCTTCAATGCAGCCAGTGCCTGCGCCGAAGTCAGAGACTGGGAATTATCCAACTTTGCCTCATAAAATCGGCAAGCGGCATACCCTAACGAATAGATCATTGTGGCATTAGAACTAGCCCCAATCACTGCCCCAGCAAAAGGAATATTTCGCAGTAAACCTAATCCTGCCGCTTTCATCAGTCGACCGCCACCCAATCCTAAACCAAAAATCCCCAAAACTTCACCTTTCCGGGCAGGATCTTGTAAATTCAACCCATAGGCAGAGGCAATCTGATAAATCATTTCTGACTGCAACTGCATTGTCGCGGCTAAATCAACAGCAAACAGCGCCGCCGCAGCTCCCGGTAACAGACTACTAGCTAACCCCAGCCCACCTGCATAAGCTGCTTTCTCGATCATAATCCGATGAGCAATCTGGCTAGCTGATTCTTGAGGATGGTCTGATTGCAGCTTTTTAACTGCAGCCTCAGCTTTGTACAAATCGACAGTATCAACTGCACCGAGAAGCCAATTGAGATTTAATACACCAGTCAAGCGACGGATCAGCCAGTTACTCCCCGCAAAATCTACAGCCTGTCCAGCACCACTGCTTGCTTGCTCAAACATCTGGTGTGTTTGTTTAATTACTCTCTGTGTTGACTCAGTAATTCCACTTGCAACAACAATGAAATTTTTCGCCATCTGTTCAAATAGAGAAGGCTTTTCAGCGGTTGTCTTAACTATTTTCTCTTTATTTGGTTCGGTGTTCATTTCGTCTTCTAACAGTGAATACTTCTTTTTGGTTGTAGCGCTGAGACACTGACTTTGACATCTCCCAAAAGACCGCAAATTATCCGGGTAGATAGATATTATGTTTGTAGTATTTATTGATTGGAAATATACAAATTTATCAGCAACGCAGTTACCGGGCGTTTGTGTTAAATATTTCTTCAGGAGATTGTTGATTCGCTATGAGCGGTATTTTTAGTTTATCGGCTGAATGTGGCTCAAGTCGAGAAGCTGCTGAGCAATTTGTCAAACATTTTTACTTAGTATCTTGGCGACTCTCCTGTGGACTCGAAACAAAATGTGATGTGGCGGTAGTTCAAGACAGTGAAAGTAATTGGTGGGTGAGAGTTTGTCCGAGTGGTGTTAGTCTGGGTATTAATACTCCGCAAGATGCCTATCAGATGACGGAAATAGGTATTCTTTTATATCAGCATCTTTGGTATGCGCCTGATTTTCGTTATGCTTTGGTAGGTTTAGAAGTAGAAGAATTTAGAACCTATAGTGAATTGATGTCTACCAACAGTCACGTAGATTTAGATTTTCCCGGACTTATCTTACACAAAAAATTATGGCAGCAAATGATCTATCCTCCAGGCTTCCAGATTTTCGCTTTGAATTATTTCTGGAAACCTTACGAAGGAGAGTTTTATAAACCTTTAATGGTATCTACAGAGTTAAAAGATCAACTCAACGAGTTGTTAGATATTCGGATTTAGATTACCTATTTTAGCGCTCTAGCCAGAAATCTCCTCACTACCCAGCCTTTATTTCCCTCATACTCTATCGGTACCCAAATCTCACCCTGTTTTTCGACACTCTTACCAACTATTTTGATTCCACTGACCTCACATGGAATTGTGAAGGCAATTGTCTTTCCATCCAAACTCGGCTGATTATGTATATTTAGTACATCTTTACCGGGGATACAGGCAATGCGATAATTAGGAGATTCCGGTGCTGTAATGGAGATGAAATTAGGTGGTGTAGGAGTAGGTGGTTTCCCAAATGTCAAGGCAAGACCAGGAATTGCAAGCAAGAACCCCGATATTAACAAGGGAATACTCAAATTATCCCAAATGCTGGGTTGCTGACTCATTGACTGGTCACGAACTTTAATTGCCCGTAATACCATTTCAGTGAGGAAAATTAAAACTCCTAACAAAGCAATCAGACCAGCACAAATTAACAGTGTTTGGGTGATTTCTACTGAAGTTATACTTACAGCAGCAAGAACCAATCCCGTAATTATCAAAGTCAAACTTAAAATAATATGTGTAGGCGTTAAAGGCGTTTTTTTATGACCTGAGGTATTTTTTCTGACCGGAATCAAATTAGGAACAAGAATGAATGCTCCTAAAAACAAAAATACAATGCCAAAACCAAAAAGCAAAATTCTGAGCGGCGGTAGCACCATATTAGTATAGGAATCTATATTTTGCTAAATTTTCATAAGGCTTAATCAAGCCAAGTATAGATTAACATCAGTACATAAATTAATTCGTATATACTGGCACTAAGTAATACAGCAGTCCTATTCCCTTCGCGCTTCACGAATACCGAATTTTTTGATGAACCGCAGAGGAGCCACTGCGGTGGAAGGGTTCCCCGGCATATAGCAAGTGGCGTGACACAGAGGAGAAATACAAGAGATTTCTCCCATTTGGTTAATTTTATGTATCTTGCTTGTAGATGCTCAAAGGCTTTGTCTGTTACACCTTATTCTTTTTTGCCACTATCCCATCTGTTTTTATACGTATAACCGCTACTTTATCGACTCGACTTCCATCCATATTCAGCACTTCAAAGTGCAGTCCATTCCACTCAAAATGCTCAGCATTGGTAGGAATACGACCCATTTGGATGACAACAAAACCTGCTAAGGTTTCATAAGTAATTCCTTCACTTTACACAGGGTTAGCGCGTCTCAAACCCTATTGACAAGAGGACTTGCTTGATCGGTGATCGGGTTTGAAACAAAGTGGAACCATCTGAGCTAAGGTTAGATTTAATCCATCTAGCTGTAACTCCTCTCGTTATGCCAACAGGATT
>JBBQRU010000090.1:0-22150 GCA_038214545.1 Cyanophyceae cyanobacterium
GATAGTAAAAATTCAGGAAACAGAACTCATGGCGAAACAGTTAAACCTGATCTCCACCGGACAGGTCATCACCACAGCCCTGCATACAGAGATGCAACGGTCTTATCTGGAATATGCCATGAGTGTGATCGTCGGGCGAGCATTACCAGACGTGCGCGATGGCTTAAAACCAGTACACAGGCGGATTTTATACGCGATGCACGAATTGGGTCTGACTCCTGACCGACCGTATCGGAAGTGTGCGCGGGTGGTGGGGGATGTGCTAGGTAAATACCACCCACACGGAGATCAATCGGTTTATGATGCCTTAGTCAGGCTAGTACAGGACTTTTCATGTCGCTACCCGTTACTCGCCGGACATGGCAACTTTGGCAGTGTCGATAACGACCCACCAGCGGCGATGCGTTATACCGAAACTCGTCTGGCGGCGGTCGGTCACGAAGGGATGCTGGCGGAAATTGGCGAAGAAACGGTCGAGTTTATTGGTAACTTTGATAACTCTCAGCAAGAACCGACGGTTCTCCCAGCCCAGTTACCGTTTCTGTTGCTCAATGGTTGTTCAGGGATTGCGGTGGGGATGGCGACAAATATTCCGCCGCACAATTTGAACGAGTTGGTTGATGGATTGATTGCTTTGATCGATCAGCCAGATTTAAGCGATGAAAAATTATTTGAGATAGTTCCGGGACCCGATTTTCCCACAGGTGGCGAAATAGTGGGGAATTCCGGGAGTTTGGAAGCATATACGACGGGAAAAGGCAGTATTGTGCTGCGCGGAGTCGCCCAGGTTGAGGAAATACCGACGGGAAAAGGTAATAAGCGGCGGACGGCGATTATCATCACAGAGTTACCTTATCAGGTGAATAAGGCGGCTTGGATTGAGAAAATTGCCGAATTGGTGAATAACGGTCGTCTCGTCGGCATTTCCGATCTTCGAGATGAAAGCGATCGCGAAGGGATGAGAGTTGTAATTGAACTCAAGCGCGATATTAATCCAACCGAACTTTTACAGCATCTTTACCAGCAAACAGCTTTACAAACTAATTTTGGGGCGATTATGCTGGCGATTGTGGATGGACAACCGCGCCAGTTGACTTTACGAGCATTATTGCAAGAATTCTTGAGTTTCCGAGAGACGACTCTGCTGCGTCGTTACAATTACCAGTTGAGTAAGGCTGAAAGTCGGATTCATCTCGTGGAAGGACTATTAGCGGCGTTATCGCGCTTGGATGCAGTGATTGGAATTTTGCGGCAATCGCCAGATGGCACCACGGCAAAAATTACCTTGCAAAATGAATTAAATCTCAGTGAGGTGCAAGCCGATGCTATTTTGGCTATGCCTCTACGCCGCCTAACAGGGTTGGAACAGCAAAACTTACAACAAGAATTTGCAGAGCTAACCGAGCAAATTACCTCGTGGCGAAAGTTGCTGGATGATCGGCGGGAATTACTGAAGGTTTTGAAAAAAGACTTGCGATCGCTCAAGCGAAAGTATGGCGATCCCCGACGCACAAAATTGTTGGCAACAAATAGTGAGGTAGGGCAAAAAGAGCGACAGACAAAGGAACGTGGCGGACGCAGCAGTGAAGAGGAGTCACCGCAAATTCTCAGTCCTGAGTTGAATTTGCCTGGAGAAGAAGCGGTTTTAGAATTTACCCATCGAGGATATGTCCGCCGCTTACCGTCAGGTAAAAAAGCCAAAGCTGACAATGGTTTATCAGAAAATGACTTTGCGATTCAAACGGCAGTAACTGATACTGAGAAGGATTTATTAGTCTTAACCAGTAGTGGCAAAGTTTACCCAGTGAAGGTAGGAGAAATTCCTCCCGCTACTGGGCGGCAAGTGCGAGGGACACCGCTATTAACAATGCTTACCAGTACTGCACAAGATGCCACGGAAGCCGTCATCAATCGCTTTTTGCTACCGGAGCATCCAGAGACTGGTCAAATGATTGTCCTGACCAAGCAAGGACGAATTAAACGCTTATCTTTGGTGGAAATTACGAATATCACCCGTCGAGGTGTCAGTATTTTGAAGCTCAAAGATGATGACCAGTTATTATTCGCTGACTACATCACCACAAATGCGCCATTGATGGTGGCGAGTTCTGGCGGGCGTGTGCTGCGGTTTGATGTGAATGACGAGCAATTACCACTCATGGGTCGGGCGGCGATGGGACTGCAAGCCATGCGTTTAGGGAAGCAGTTAGGGAAGCCGGAGGAAATGGTAGGTTGTGTGATTTTGGGGACAGATGATTTGCTGGTAATGACGCAAATGGGATATGCCAAGCGCCTCAGTATCAGCAATTGGCGCAGAGGAAATCGCGGTGATATCGGCACGCAAATTATGAAGTTTACTAGTAAAGCTGATGCTCTCGTAGGGATGGTGGCGGCGACTACAACCGCTGAAGTTGCCTTGGTGACCAACACCCAGCGTGTGTTGAAAATACCTGTTTCCAGTATTCCTTTGCTAGGTAGAGATGTTATAGGCGAGCGCCTAGAGCAATTAAACCGCGATGAAAAAGTGATCTCTGTGGCCACAATAGGGGGTAGGAGGTAGGGTGTTGGGTGTTGGGTGTGCAAAATCAAATTTACAAATTGTTGCAAAAACTCTAATTCTTGTTATATTTATTTACATGAGGTTAACTAACCGTTGTAAACAAAATTTGGAGTGCCAACAATGCAAAACACACCTAAAGTTACCGTCCCTGTAGTCATGGAAGACCGTAATGCTTGGCGTTGGGGTTTTACTCCTCAGGCTGAAATCTGGAACGGTCGCCTAGCAATGATTGGTTTTTCTGCTGCTGCGTTGATTGAAGTATTTACTGGTCAAGGTTTCCTGCACTACTGGGGTATCCTTTAATTTTTATAGTTAAATACATATAAATAAAAACCTGGAAGTGGATCATCACTCTCAGGTTTTTTAATAGTCTTCTTTGCGCCTAACGGAGTAGCGCCTAACGCCTAACGCCTGACGGCTAACGGAGTAGCGCCTAACGCCTACGGCAACGCGAGCGCTGACGCAACGCTTACGGCTAACGCCTAACGGCAACGCGAGCGCTAATGCGTGAGATCCATATTCCTCAAACTCCCAAAGAGATCGGGAGTTGAGGAAAATGTTTTTTGTCGAAGAGTGACTAGCGAATATACTCTTTCAAAACGCTGTTGCGATTTGGGTGGCGCAATTTGCGGAGTGCTTTCGCTTCGATTTGGCGAATTCGTTCGCGGGTGACATTGAAAATTTGACCGATTTCTTCTAGGGTCTTCATCCGACCATCATCTAAGCCGTAACGTAAGCGCAGAACATCGCGTTCACGAGGACTGAGACTGTCAAGGACTTTTTCTAAGTCTTCACGCAACAAGTTTTTGGAAACTTGATCTTCAGGCGTTTCGCCATCAGATTCGATGAAATCACCGAGGCGAGAGTCTTCTTCTTTACCAATTGGTGTTTCTAAAGAAATTGGCAACTGAGCAGATTTGGCAATAAATCGCAGTTTCTCGATGGTCATTTCCATCCGAGTGGCAATTTCCTCTTCTGTAGGCTTGCGACCCATTTCTTGAGAAAGTAACTTGGTGGTTTTCTTAATCCGGGAGATGGTTTCGTAAAGGTGAACCGGGAGGCGGATGGTCCGGGATTGGTCAGCGATAGCACGGGTAATTGCCTGACGAATCCACCAAGTAGCATATGTGGAAAATTTGTAGCCTTTCTCGTGGTCAAATTTTTCCGCAGCGCGAATCAAACCTAGACTACCTTCTTGAATCAAGTCTTGGAATGACAACCCGCGATTCATGTACTTTTTGGCGATGGACACGACTAATCGGAGGTTAGATTGCACCATCTTATCTTTTGCCCGCCGACCGACATGCAGGCGATAGCGGAATGCGGGCAATGGTAATTTCACTGCTTCAGCCCATTCGCTATCATGAGGATCGCGGTCGAGTTGTTGGGAAAGTTTTTCGCGGATACGTTCTAATTCCAGTAAATCCGCAATCTTCCGCGCCAACTCAATTTCTTCGTCTGCTCGTAATAACCGAATTCGCCCAATTTCTTGTAAGTAAAGTCGGATCGAATCTTCGGTATAATGCTTTTTCTTAGTTTGGGTGCGACGACGTGCTTTAACAGCTTTCCCAGACTTGCCTTCTTCCTCAGACTGCGGCTCTAAAAATTCATCGGCTTCGCCTTCATCACTGATAAGTAAGTCGTCTTCTTCGCCTATTAAGATTTCGTCTAACTCGACTTCAGGTTGATGTGTCGTTTCGAGGTTAGGCTGATAAATGTTTTCGAGAGTTTTTTTAGCCTGGTTCATGCCGCGTTCCTCATGCTCCTTGAAGAATCTGTAAATAATGTATTTTTCGGTCTTTGTAAAGATGTTTTATAAACCATCTCGGCACAATTTGCTCGTATCAAAGACCAATCTGCTCTTTTAACTAAGTTGTTGGCTTAGTTAAATCAAATCCAGTGTCGCAAAGCAACACAACTTTCTACTGACTCGGGGGAAATGTACTTTCCTCGCATTAAAAGCGCTTCACATTAGAAGTACAAATGTCTACTATCAGATGTTTACTAATGACTTTCCCGATTGTAGCTTGTTTCACAGAAATTGCACCTATTTTGTGCCAGATCTCTAAACTTATTAAGCAATGTAAAGTTAGTTTTGGTAGATTGACATTAATAGCGATCGCCGTAGGTGATGAATGTTTGAGAAAACAGGAAGTTGCCAACTGATTCGACATGAATTAGCTAAGTAATGTAAATCGCTCCCTTAATAACAGCCATGATTAGCTAGTAGCACTTAAATCGAGTAGTAATTAATGCTTCCGTCAAAAAATGACACCATTTTTACTGTTTCTTCATAACTGATAGATTATCGCTGTTGAGCGATTAGGCTAAGAGGGAATCGAAGTTGGACTCAACGTAGATGAGTTAGCGTTGTGCATTCACACCTCAGCGGATGATGGTGAGGGTCAAGCAGAATCATGACGTACCGGCTGACTGAAATCTATCCACAAGAGTCTTCATCAAACATTATCTAAACAATCGCTGTAAATTTCAACCCAAGGAAACTTGACAAATTGCGTTTAACCTGGCCGATGATATTCATTGTAGTGAATTTACGGACAATCTGACACCCATAAAAGGTAACATCACCACAAATATGGCAAAATTGCATCGCCATCATGCCAAAATCAGCATCACTGATCACTTTTTTTGTTTGAGTATAGAGTGTCAACAGTCACGAAATGATAACCTTGTTGGAGAAGTTGGGGGATTAATTTTTGTGTTGTCAGCGCCACATCTTGTCCACCACAAGCCCCATCGTGTAAGACGATCAGTGACCCATTACAGACTTGATCCATCACCCGTTGGACGACTGTCGTCACCCCTGGGCGAACCCAGTCTTCCGGAACAACGCTCCACATAATGACTCTGTAATTCCACAGATGAAGGTAATCTAAAGTTTCAGGAGTGAATAATCCATTCGGCGGTCGGATATCACGTAAGTGTGCCAATTCCAAACCACATGCTTGGTGGATTGCCATCCGTGTTTTTTCTAAACTATGTTTGAGGTCAGCCGCCGCCAGTAGCGGAAAAGATCGATGATCGTAACCATGTAGTCCAATCCAGTGTCCACGAGTGGAAACAGCTTTGGCAACGGTCTGATTGCGCTCAACATTTTCTCCTAACCAAAAGAAACTCGCCTGAATGCCGTAGTGGTCTAGGACTGCGAGAAGTTCTGGTGTGTATTGGGGATGAGGTCCGTCATCAAATGTTAAAGCTATAGCCTGAGAATTGGGATTACCACCCCAGAAACATTGGGGAAAAACTGGTTTGAGAATCCTGTACACAATCGGAAATAGTGGCGCGAGCTGCATATTTTAGTTAATAGTCACAATTTATACGCCATATACGGTCGTAAGGACAACAGATGATTATTCTCTACCAGTGTACATAAATCAGTATAAATTACTAGAAAATTTATGGGAGGCGTTGATATCTTTATAAAGTGAAGCTAAAGTCACTAATAATAAATTGACCGTCAAAAGCACAGAAGTGTACCCGGTAGATATCTTTAGCTTTAAGGGTGAGTCGGATATTGGGGGGAATTGAGGAACTAGAATGGGCAAGATTGGGTTCATCCAGGATTGACTGGGTAAGGACATGGCGATCGCGGTCATAAGCAGTCCACACCAATCGCTGCGAACTTGTGACCAGCGCACTTACAGATTGTACGGGACATTCAAAAATAGCTTCTAACATGCCACTTTTAGGTGCTCCCATCAAGACTTTATTGCCTGACGATGGAAATGCTGGGTTGGAGGGTAAAAGGGCGATACAATTTTGAAGAACAACACCCCACCGCTGATACTGACGTTCTACTACTTCAAAACATTGCAAATTTTCCAAGTTTAAGCAAATAGGCTTGGCTAAATCCGGACAAGGATGTTCAATGTCTGCTACTGTCTGGTTCCCGTTGGCAACAATTACCTGGTTTTTCAGCACCAAGCTGTCAATTGGCAACTCAGGTGCTTCAAAAGCTGTTAACGTATCCCCTTGAAGGTAAACATGTGGCATAACCAGTTACAACATGGCGAAAAAGTGAGTGAGAATTTGACGTAAGATCGGCAGATCCGCTCCTATACCAAATCAGCATTGCGGTTAGATATAATTCACAGTCTCAGTATAAGACTGCTTACCTCTCCGTGACGCTACTTAGCTTTTCTGAGTTTCCTGAAAGTGTAACATAAAAGATAAGTGAACAACTTATACTTACGTGTTCAGCGCTACTAATTTTAACTAGCAAACCAAGTAAGTCCACTAAGAGCATCCCTAAGTTTTTATGTTTCAACCACCTGGATTTGACCAACGCTCCGTCATCACCTCCCTCGGGAGAATGGTGTATTACACTGCTACTGGCACACCTTGGGACGAAGACACCGCTAGTCAAGAAAAAGAAACGTTGGTGTTCCTGCATGGTTTTGGCGGCGGAAGTTCCGCTTATGAATGGTCAAAAGTTTACCCAGCATTTGCCACCGAATACCGAATTATTGCCCCAGATTTACTGGGTTGGGGACGTTCTGAGCATCCAGAACGTAATTACCGCATCCAAGATTATCTAACGACACTCAAAGAATTTTTACAACAAACATGTCAGGGTGCAGTAACTGTGATTGCATCTTCGCTGACAGCGGCTTTGACAATTCGTCTAGCGATTTCTCATCCAGAGTTATTCAAATCGCTGATTCTGACTACACCGGCGGGGATTTCCGATTTTGGGCAAGATTACTCAAAAAACACCTTCGCGCAAATTGTCAGCATTCCCGTGATTGACCGCTTACTCTACACAACAGCGATAGCCACTAGTGGTGGAATTCGCAACTTTTTAGAGGAACGGCAATTTGCCCAGGCGAGTCGCGTTTATGAAGAGATTGTCGAAGCTTATCTGTCTTCAGCACTCCAGCCAAATGCTGAATATGCGGCGCTGTCTTTTGTACGCGGCGATTTGTGCTTTGATTTATCGCTTTATATCAGTGATTTGACGATTCCTACAGCAATAATTTGGGGTCAAAAGTCAAAATTTACTGGGCCAGAAATCGGTCAGCGTCTCGCCGAGATGAATCCTGTCGCCATCCGGTTTTTTCAACAATTACCAGATGTCGGTTTAACGCCACAGTTGGAACAGCCAGCCGTGACCATCGGTTTAATCCGCAAATTTTTACCTTTGCTCCAAAGTGATTAGAGGAATATACTGATGTAGGCGCAGCATATATTAGTTAAATTGATTACAAAGCAGTACTGATGTAGGAAGGAACAGGAACAGGAAACAAAAGAAGTCTTTTTGTGCTGGCATAACGGGAGAAAATAAGTCCTCTACAAAAATCCCCTAATTTTAATTATGAGGATTTGCCTGTTCCCGTTTCCTTTTAGTCCTACTTACCTTTGTTAATCCGCACGTCAATTACAGTGGCATTAAAATCATAGTTAAAGCCTTCTAATTCTAGTGGTGTGCCAATTTTGAGTTTCGTGTTACCAAGAACTGGACCTGTCTCAGTAATTTGAGCGGTGCCTTCCAAAGTCAACAACATATCTGTACTAAAACTGTTAGAACGAGGATCTGCCAACTCTTTGACGGAACCATCAGGTTGAGGAACTGCCAAAGTCCTTGTTAATGGTGTAATAGATTTAATCGCAATCTGACCGTGGGGTTGATTACGGATAATAATATTAGTTTTGCCTCCTTTGGTAAACCCATTACTATATAGTTGTTGCGGGTCGCGTACATTTAAACCCCGGACAACTAAATCTACTTCTACTGGTTGAGTTTTGACGCCGATTTGGGCAACAGAACCGTTAATACCAGGAAATAAGAGGATGCCGACGACTACCATGAGAATGACGATAGCGGCACCAAAATCCAGCAGGTTGATCTTGCCAAACAAACGACCCTTAGAATCTAAAATAGCCATAAAAATTCCCAAATAACAGCATAGCGATCAATTGGAGGAGTGAGGTTCAGCTTTTAGCTCGAAACGGTAATCGATTTCGGGCTTGACTTGTTTCAGCTTTTAGCTCGAAACGGCGATCATGTGACAGCTTATCATGACTACCGTTTTCTGGTGGTGGTCATTGGACTTAACTGCAACGCCAATCTGTGTATCGAAGACGCTCATCAGCAAATGGCAACATAAAAGGCGATTTATCCGTCTGGTGTCTAGATATTCACACAATACTCTTCTTAGCTCCAGATTTATATGTTGAATAGCTTCAAAGCAAATTTCCGTATTCAACGGCGTCCTTGGTTTTATCCGTTGATCTCCACAGTCGTAGCACTGAGTATTTTCGGTACAGCTATACCAGGACAAGCTTTTTCCTGGACGGATTTACTGACGCAAGGGGTGCAGCTAGTTCAGCTTTCGACAATGTCAACTCAACAAGAAGTAGACATGGGAAAGCAGATTAATCAGCAGCTAGTCAACGGTCAGATTAAACTGTACAAGAATTCGGCAATTAATGAATATGTTGAGTCCGTTGGCAAGCGTCTGGCTGCTAATAGCGATCGCCCCAATCTGCCTTACACTTTCCAAATAGTTGATGATAACGCTGTTAACGCCTTTGCGACAACAGGCGGTTTTGTCTACGTTAACAAAGGTTTGCTGAAAACCGCTGCCAATGAAGCGGAACTGGCTAGCGTCATCGGTCATGAAATCGGTCACATTGGCGGTAAGCATTTGATGAAGCAGATGCGTTCTACAGCTTTAGCTAATGGTGTCGCTACAGTAGCAGGTGTAAACCGCAATCAACTGGTACAACTGGGGATGCAATTAGCACTCAATCTCCCTCACAGTCGCAAAGATGAATTTGAAGCCGACCAAAGGGGATTAAGAACCATCGGGCGGAGTGGCTATAACCAGTCAGCGATGGTTTCCTTTATGAAAAAGCTCCTCTCGAAGGGTTCAGTCCCCGCATTTTTGAGTAATCACCCTGCAACAGGCGATCGCATCATCGCTCTCCAACGGGCGATTAAACCTGTAGCGAATAATATTGGCTATGGCGTAGACGACCTAACTTATCAAGCGAGAATGGCTGCTTTGTAAAGCAGGATCAACCCAGTCTAATTTCTTGTCCTTCTTGATGACGCTTATAGCTGTAACGCTGCGCGATTTCTGCTGGATTAACATGAACCACTGCTTGATCTAATGGCAGAATCCGCAAGCGATCACTAAAGACGTTGACTTGATAAACGAGCCAATTAGTTACATCTAATCCTGTCAACCAACCGCTTTTTGGATGATATGCACCTGTATCAATGCCGAGCCAACCCGGTCCTTGAGCCAGAAAGCCGGGAGCTACTCCTGGTAAAGTAAAGGTAATAGTATGACCAATAATAATTAGTTTATCTGGAAAGTATGGCTGTTGCCAGCTGTGAAATTCATCTCGCACCCAGCAGAATTGAGCAGCGGTTTGCTCGGCTAAAGGTATTCTGGGGTCAACACCGGCATGTACTAACCAAATATCACCTAGATCTATATGTGTCGGTAAAGTGAGTAGCCAGTCTAGATGCTCTTCGGGAATGATCTCTTCTTGGTAACTGGAGACTGTGGCTTGTCCGCCACTATATAACCAGGCAAACCAAGCTGGATGTTGACTTGGTCCGGCTGCAAGAATGTCGATTAACATCTGTTCGTGATTCCCCAATAAACATTTGTAGGAACTTTGTTTCACAAAATTCACTACTTGGGAACTTTGAGGTCCACGATCAATTAAGTCTCCCAGAAAATAGACTTGATCTCCCCCAAGGGGGGAGATCGCCTCCAATAATCTCATCAATCCTTCATAATGACCATGTACATCTCCGATCACAATCCGACGGTCACTGGTTTCGTTCATTGATTTCTCATTTGAATCATCGTGCTGCTCATCTAAGCTACAGTTTCCTAAAAGTGGATTCCGTAGCTTAAATGAGCAGATGGTTTAACACACTGGCTTATTTCCATTATGCCCAGTCTCAACAAGCGATCGCTCAAATTAGCAAAAAATCCCAGAACACAACTTAAGGTATTTAAGAACCGAAGTTTATTTTTCAAAGAATGGCAAATTACTACATTCAATATCAGTAATTTAACTTATACCACTCCCAAATAACAGTTTTCACTTCATCATTGTCGGCGCTGGTCCGCGAGTCACATCCACTTGTATGAGTAATTGATTGGTCTCGATCCGAAAAGTGCGGGTTCGGTATTGACCTTAATCCGAAATAGGGGATAGGGAGGCTTTCGCAAATCAACACCAGCATTAAAGTCAGGTCGGCGATTGGCTTGCGTGACTGTGAAGTAAAGGTAGCCATCAGAACTCAGGCGCAGACAGTCGGGCCAAATAATCCGCGAATCCGTCACCAGGGTTTCATAACGACCGTCTGGAGTACGTCGCTGAATAGCGTTGTGCGTTAAATCTGTGAGGTAAAGCCGATTTTGTCGATCAATTTCTAATCCCTCGGAGGCGAAGTTACGACGAGGTAGCTTTTGGATGGTTTTCGCTACTTCCGCGTCAGGTAACTTACGATCAGCGATCGCTCCAGCATCAGCAGCATAAAGTTCGTAACTTGCTTCTGCTGTCCAATAAAGAGTTCTACTATCAGCCGAAAGGGTGATGCCATTGATTCCGCTTTTATCATATTCAGGTGGTTTACCTTTGGGATGCTTCATCAACGGCTTACCTTCAACTAAAGGGGCGAAGTTGGGTGCTTTGACACTCTCGTGGTTGTTGAGTTTCCGCCAAGATTCGCCAGTAGTCAGATCAACAACAATGATGCCGTTAGGACCTCGATCGGAAGAATCGGTGATATAGGCAAGACCACTTTGACCGCGAGTAAAGTCAAGGCGGAAGTCATTCAGGTAGCTGTTGGGTAAAACAACGTCAGCAGGAAAGGTTATTTTCTGAATAATTTTATTGGTTTTCAAGTCGATACAAACTAACTTTGCTCCGTTAGGAATAATCGAACCGGATTTGAGGGAGGCTGTATCAATTATCCAAAGTCTGTCTACGGGGTCAACAAAAATACTGTGGGCTGAGATTAAAGTGTCTGCAGGACGAGACTTATCAAGTTGAGTAAACTCGGTGTTGGGATAAGGGACGAGTTTGCCGTCCTTGAATTCATTGAGAGTATATTTAGCTGGTGAGTCATCCAAACGGGGATAACTGAGGAAGATGCGCCCTGTTGGGGAGACAGCCACACCAGCCGGCCAAGTACCGTAGAACAGGGCAAGTGTTTCTAATTGACCAATATTAGGAGGGGCGGAAAGCAGGCGATCGCTATAACCCACACTCCCAATTGCCAGCAAGAAAAGAATTAAAAAAATGCGCTTGATGCCACCTAGCCCACGATATCTTCCAATCGGCAGCCCAATTTTGCCTTTAAGTCCCAGTTTCACAACCGTTTCCTTGAGATTATTTATCCCCAAGGAGTTTACTATTAAATCTGGTGCTCAGTCGCACGTTGCTGAATACGATGTGCATGTTTAGAGCATAACTATTATTCGCAGTTAAAGCGCTACTGATGCCGATCGCGCATTTCTTGACGGCGCATTGGCATCGCATCAATTTCACTAAAAATCGCTTTTGGTGTGACAGGAGTTGTATCAGTGCGTTTTTCCCCACCGTCTTTACCCACGAGAATCACGCGGAAATCTCCCTCCCCGATTCCAAAGCGATCGCGTAGTTTTGCGGCTGAGGCTTGATTAATCGCCTGTCCGTTGACTTGACTTTCACCTTTCGCCAATACTTGCACCAAAACTAAGTCGCGATCGCGAAAAGCCGTTTCCTCGCGTGCAAAAAACTGCATTTGCTTTTGATAGTCAGGATTTTGGGCGTTAGGACTAAAGACAAGCAATACGCGGTTTTTATCCTTTTGGCTACTGAGACTAAAAGAAGTCATTTTGGCTTTAACCTGAACTGGATTGGGAAACGCTTGAGCCACAGGGGTCTGGACTGGTGCTACACAAGATTGTGCTAGTAGTAGACAAGATAGATATAAGGCGATCGCCCCATAATTTTTGCTCATTGATGTTTTTTCTGATCTTTGTGTCACAACAGTAAAGACTTTTCCGCTGATTTGACTCCTCTTTAAGGTTTATCTTTTTTAAGATTTCAAGAGAGAAAATTTGACCGAGATTTATAATTGAACCAGCCGGGAAAAAAATCGTTGCCGATGCAAGCAACAGTTAGACTTAAAATAAGTGTTATTATCCAAAGCTTTTGGAGAACGACTGTTGAGCGACCTATATCAAGGTAAAGACCCCCGCAACATCGGGACTTATAGCACAGCAGAGGCGGTACATTATTTGCGTGTGCCGTACTCCACAATGCGTTCTTGGGTTTTTGGCGCTCGATATAAAACTAAGCTTGGTTCTCAGGGCTATTTCATTCTAAAAAGTTGCCTGAGTGTGCTTAAACCAAAAGAGCACAATCTTTGAGCCTGTGCCATATTTTCGCTCCATGTGGTGACGATATAAGTTAAGAGTAAAATTACGAGCAATAGCAAATATCTTAGGAGTCGGTAAGGTACGAATTCTAGAGGCATCTTCTCCTTGAGTCACATCTCGAACATAATGCACTTTGTTCTCCACACCCCAATAACCACGAATGCGGTCGCCAAATTCCTGCGCTGTTGCCTTTAATGAAGAGATGTAATAGCGTGTTTCTTTTTCAACTTTTATATGATTGTGCCTGATAATAAGAAAGTGATGATTCAACTCGAATCAAAGTTTTTAACCCAGGCCAAAAGGGTATATCATTAAGGTGAGAGCAAATACTGACGCTACGCTTTTCAATTCGACGAGGCAACTTGTTTATCTGTTGGTAAGTAGATTCAGCTGTAAAATTTGTTTGAACAGCCTCGAACAGATTTGGCTGGTTACCTTTAAGAGCGGCAATGTAATCATTACCACTATCAACTATCAATTCACCAGTTTTTTTTGGGTATTAATTGCATCAAAGGCGCTCTCCCACTCCTTCAAGAGCCAGGTTTTGAATTAACTTGGGTAAAGCTTTTATCTCCAAAGTTTTGGCATCAACTTGGAATGGTTCTAAAATTAAGCCCCGTTCAACAACATAAGTGCTAACTAACATAATTGCTGGATGGGAGTCAGAATTTGGGTTATCATCTTCGAGCTGATAGGAACCTCTCAATACTTTACCATCCAACGCAACAGTTTCTCCGGCTACAGGCTGAACGTTAAAGAACCGGGCAAGACACGCAGAATACTCCGACTCATCAATGTGTAATAAGACACGACGAACTGTGCTGTAAGAAGGTAGTCGATTTTTTGGGGGGTCTAATAGTTCAATTAACTGTGTACGGTAGCTTTTAATCCAATCTCCGATAGCTAAAAACCCTTTATTTCCTGCAGCGATTGCCAGAGTAAATAGTGCTAGACACAAGGTCAGATTATGGCGTTGTCCTGCACTACGTCGCGGATCTTCTAGTTCGGCAAATGCGGATATAATTGCGATTTGGCTCACGGCAGTAGATGTTTTGTTAAAGTTGCGCTAAATCATACCATACATTGCTTGGTTTTAGAATAAAATAGCCCTGGCTTGGTTCTAAACGTTTTCAACCAGTTATTACTATTCCCGAACCAGAACAAAGATTATTGTCTTTTACTAATTTGGTAGAACTGCACGTTCTTAATGCTATTCGACGGTATCATAAAGTACCTTTAGAGAAAGTGAGGCAAGGGGTTGCATATCTTCAAAACTCTTATGGGATGGAGCATCCGTTAGCTTATAAAAAGCTGTATACCGATGGTATAGATTTATTTATTGAGCATTTAGGGAATTTGGTTAATGCTTCAAGATCGGGACAGTTAGTAATACCTGAAATTGTACAAATTTATTTAAAACGAATTGAGTGGGATGAGGCAGATAACCCGGTCAAACTTTATCCTTTCACTCGCACAAAAGAAACTGAGTTACCGAGGTTAATTGTCATAAATCCGACCGTGTTTTTTGGGAAACCTGTTTTAGAGGGAACAGGAATACCTACAAATATTTTGGCACTGAGATATGCTGCTGGAGACTCAATTGAGGAGTTGGCAGTAGATTATGATTGCGATCGCCTTAAAGTCGAAGAAGCTATCAGGTATGAATTAGTATTGGCAGCATGAGTAAAGAGGTTGAAATTGTATTTTTTATTGACCGCTCTTTAGGAAAAACTCATGTTGTCAATGCTCTTAAAAATATAGGAGAACTAGTCGAGATTCACGACGACCATTTTAACCAAGCAACGCCCGATACGGATTGGTTGGCTGTAGTAGTGTCAAATGGTTAGATAATTTTGAATGCTGACAAAAAGTTTCCCATCGGCGTTTAGAGATGATGACTCTTAAAAATTCTGGCGCGTGCATGTTTGTATTGGTCTCTGGTAATTTACGCGGTAGCGAGATGGCGGAAATTTTTGTTCAAGCAGTACCTTCAATGAAAAGTTTTATTGCCAAGACATCTGCACCTTTTATCGCAAAAGTTCACAAAGATGGTAAGGTGAAAGCGTGGAAGTAACCGTAAAAATTTTGTTTACCAGAGTGAATACAGTGGCTAGTCAAGATGGGGAAAAAGAAGGTTTAGCGGCGCTGCAAATGACAAAACGTGCAGATAAAGATAAATATCGAATTCAAGATTGAGTATTTGTAATCAATATATAAAAGCATTTTCAGAGTTGCAAATTATAAAATTATGAAGATGGAGGTTAGAGGTAAACACACTTTAATTGATTTAGCTTATGGGGTTGTTTCTGGGTTTCTAAGACTCATCAGAAAGGAAATGAGTCGTTGATCGCCATTCTGGCAGTGTATGTGTAGCATTTGAAATACAGATGCTTTTAAGAATGCTCTCTCATCCATACCCATAGTTGCGTATAAATTTGCATATCGATGGAGCGCATCCACCAATTCATGGTTAGAGCTAAGCACAATTTTCGTAGATTCGCACCAAGAATTGAAATGCCTCAGCCAGCTATTGAATTCGGCATCTAGCACGTTTTTTTCGTATCGTTCTCGAATATGGAATACCTCGTCCCAAGTAATCACCTCTTGGTTGTTCGGGCTGAAGTCAATTTGCCATCGCGGTAGTTGACCAATTGCTGTGATTGTACCAGCAAAAGGCTGACTGTTATTCAGTGAGAGTTTGATTCCTATACAGTTATATGGATCGAATGACCTGCGAGATGTGCCATCATCTCTCCTAAGAAGATTTTGATCTAGCTTATAAAAGTTACATTTATTTCCGATTGGTGCAAGATTACGCAGATTTGCAGCCGCAAAAGGATATAGACTTTTAGCTAAGTAGTGATCTAGTGCCTCACGGCGTCCTTCGTTATTATTTCTTTTTGGTGAGTCAAAATTCTCGCATCCACAGAATGGACATATACGATGTTGCATTGCCTCATAAATTTTCGTGTATTGATGGTCACGAATACCAAAATCTGTAAGTAGGTCAAATGCAAAAGCGAAGAGATTAGTTACTGGCTTTTGGATTGATCTAGGCAAGTCATTGATAACATCACAGTTAAGCTGACAAGACAAGAGATCGGCAATCTGATTTTGTTCATAGAGTGCTTTAATGATTCTTCTCTGTTCTGTAGTGGTAAGCTTTTCTAAAGTTATTTGGTAAATATTCAATCTATCTCTCAGCCCTGTACGTCTCTCTAATTTTTTGCGGTACAGCATTGGAATGATTTCAGGCCATTCTGGCAGCGTTGTTGCTGTCTGTATACTGTCATGAATTAAATCCAAAATTTCGTACAAGCAGTCATGAAGCCAGTTTTCCTTTGTTGCCGAAATAGGATATCCAAAAAGCATTTTATACCCCATCTCTATTCGTTAGCTGGCGCAGTCGATCAGCAAGAAATGCTTTCTCTACAGAATCACCTAGATGCTGCATTCCCACCCTAATCTCTTCAGAATTGTCACTTTCCATAAGCCCTTTAATCTCATCACGAGCAACATCCGAGATAGGCGGACGGACTTCAAAGCATTGTTCAATAATCGTGTCGAATGTAGTGCCAAATGTTTGAATATCGGGATTTTTGACTTCAATCTCGCCGTTTTCGTTTTTGCTGAAAATAAAAACTTTGTCTCTGTGCATATCCGAGGGTACAAAAGGCGAGTGTGTTGTGAGCAAACACTCCTGTTCAGTAGCTTTTGAAGATTTTCTGCGATCGCCATCTTTTGTAGGCAGATCCAGTATTCGGGAAATAAACTTCACCCGCCATAACGGATTGAAATGCGACTCTGGCTCATCAAGCAGAAACAGCAAATTAGGAGATGACAACATACAAAACGTTCCAAGAATCTGCCCAAGCTGATGTTCGCCATCGGAGAGCGATACATAGTCTACCTCTTTACCAGTACTTTGGGCTGTAAATCTTACCCGTTCAAATCGGAAAACCTTATCTTCATCTTGAGGCTCTGGAAGACGTGAAGCAAACCTTCTGGATTTAGTATCCTTCTGAAATCGTTCCCGTGTTTTCTTCGGAAGCACCAAATCGTTTAACATAGCAAGCTTATGGAATGACGAGTATAGCTCCAGTGCGTTGCTCCAAAAAGATCGAAACGCGGTTTTCGTCTCATCATTGATCCAATAGTCGAAGATGTATGTTTCTGTCTTGTCGTCATAGGTATAGCAGGTAGCGCAGCATTTAAGTTGATTGAGATAATCTTCCAGTTCCTTGGTGAGTTGTATCCCTTTTCGCGTGCTTTGTGAGCCTCTTCTGCTTTGAGATTTGGGGGCTGCACTATGTGCAAGTTGGACTACGCAACGAAATGAATGCAAGTTTTCTAATTTTGCATCCTCTAGCAAAAATTTACATTGGAAATCATTACCCAATAGGAGATTAGCCACAAGAACTTCAAGATTTGTTCCATAGTCAATTAGCATCAGCCGAGTATCTGGAACCTGTTTTGACTCGTTTAATGCACTTTCTCTCACATCTTTCGCATACCCGCTGCGACTGATTAAGAACGGTAGGCTGAGTGTCTCGTTATCTCCTGACGTATAGCCGACGACCTTTTGAGGTAACAGTGCGTGGGTATCTTGAGCATTTAGATCACAGTCTATCCAATCGTATTCATCTTCATCTCTCCGCTCGATTACAAGGGCTGGACGATTTCTACCGCTGACCTTCCGTGAAATGCGGATACGGACAGGCTGCAGATCATTTTCTGGGTGAATGAGATACTCAAGCTCGAATTGCAAGTCGGGATTTCCTTCAATACGTTCTTCTTCCCTAATGCATCTGTAGAATATAGACTGAAAAATTTCTGCCAGCACCTGCAAAAACTGAGATTTTCCTGCGCCATTCGGTCCAATAAGACATAGAGGCTCGAACGCAGAATATTCACAGTCGCTAAATGGACTTCTTAGCTGTAAATCAAGTCCATCAAGTAGCCCACCACAGGTTTTAGCAGAAATGATGTGAACCCTTAAAAGCTTCATTTGCCTGCCCGAACGAAACGCATTACTCGCTCCTTTTGATCAAACACCTGCGTTAGACTCGGCTCAGTTTCACTAAGGAGTGCAAACAGGATGTCTTTCAGTGAGTCGTAATCACCAGGTAGATTTTCACGCAGTTCATCAAATGAGAACTTGTCTTGTGGCAGTTGACGAATTGCTTCTTTAACAGATTCTTCAGTCATCTTGGTTATAATTGATTTTCTAGAAACCGGCGATCTCTTGGGTTGATAGGGTTGTGCTGCTCTTTCAGCACGAATCCGCTCTAACAAAACCGATGCTGGTTCATCATTTGGATCTTGGGGTATCAGCTCGCCGCGAAATGCTTTAGCCAGCAGTACGGGTGTCAGAAGCTCGACTTGAGCGTAGGCGGCTTGATAGTGGGCTTCAAGGCGATCAACATAGGCGAATAGGGATTCGATACGGCGGACGATTTCGTCCTGCTCGTCTCTTGCCGGAAGATCGATCATCAATGCTCTCAGTCCAGATAAAGGGATAGTTAGCTGTGCTGTTCCTGTTGCCACAGATAGGGCTTGCCTCTTTATATCATCTTGTTTCAAACAATAAAGAAGAAAACTGCTGGATATTCGGGACGAATCCGGTTTCAAGATTGCAATGTGACGTTGAAAGGTGAATGGTTCGATGGTGTCTACAAGAGCCGAGATTGCGATTGAGCCTGTTACCGAAAACAAGATGTCGCCTATTTCCGGCTTCTGTGAGGCTTTGCTCTGCTCAAAGTAAACAGATGAAACAAAGCGTGTAGCTTTATTCAAGCGCAAGTGCCCATCATTGATCGCCGCAATAGTAATAAACGGAACACCGCGTTTCATTTGTGGTGGAGCTTGGTGATCGCCATCAGTAATTGATAGGCATATTTCACTTAATGACACCCTCTGCCATTGAATAGATTTGCAAGATCTCCGCCAATTCTCCGTAAGTTGTCCTGATGTTGCAGCAGCGAGAACAGCTTGACGAAAGCGTTTGAGGATGTGAGAGACGCGATGTAGCCTCTCTCGACAAGCATCTACCCTTGCTATCAGTACATCGAGCTTATCGGCAATGCGTTTTTGTTCATTAAGTGGAGCCAATATCAATGGAGCTTGTAGTGCAGCTTCAGTACCTAAACGTGGCATGGTAATTCCATGACTTACAGACTTTACATAACCCTGAAATGCAGGGTGCTTGAGCCAATAAAACAAAAAACGACCATTGATAGCTTGATTAGGCTTTAGCGGTACTATTTCCGTAGAGCAGTAACCATCGCGGTCAGCCACAAGAACTTTGTTTAAGTATGGTCGAAGCTTGCCATAAAGCACATCGCCTGAAGCAAATCGATTCTTGCTACTTTTTGACTGGCGATAAGCAAACGAAAAGCGGTGTAATAGCTTTGACGTATCCTTCTCGATGTCTTCAAGTTCAAGCACCCAAGCATTCGCAGGAATCTCGTTATGCTCAGCCTTGTCTGTCTTGGCATAGTCGATAACATCGCCAAGAGCTAGCTGAACCCAAGAGGAGGGAATTCCAAGGCTTTCGCTCACACTTTAACCTCCTCACCTAGCTCCTCCAAAATTAAGCGCAGTTCTTCCAACACGGCTTCCAGTTCAATCATCGTTTCTTGTACAAGTGTTGCGGGCTCTATCAGCTCGCCGTTGTCGTCTTCGCTTTTGAAGTCATCTTCACTTTCGTCTCTGAGCCATGAAATGTTCAGGTTATCACCAAATTCTGCTATCCAATCACGGGTAAATTTTCTGAAACGCCCTTGTTCGCCAGTATCTACGCGCTTGGCAAGATTCGCAGGGCTGCCTTGCGGGTCATTGCCAAAGGCAACTTCAAACTCGGCAAAGTGCTTGCGCGTGAGTTGGGTTCGCTTACCAAATTGCGACATACTGGAACGCAGGTCATATACCCAGACTTCTTGGGTGTTACCCTTTTGTTTTTGACCACGAGTAAAAAATAAAACATTAGTCTTAACTCCCTGTGCGTAGAATATACCAGTCGGTAGACGTAGGATAGTATGTAGATTGCACTTGTCCATCAAATCGGCGCGAATTTGCTTGCCCACATTGCCATTGAACAGTGCGTTGTCTGGTAAGACTACAGCCGCGCGACCACCAGGCTGGAGACTCTGGTAAATGTGTTGCAAAAAACAGAACTGTTTGTTGCTTGTAGGAAATGTAAAGTCCTTGCGGGTGGGTAAGCCACCACCTTTTTTAGAACCGAACGGTGGATTAGAGAGGATCAATGTCGATTTTGGCAAGGCTTCTCCCTCTGGAGAAAGCGTATCGCCATAGCGGATGCCCGTTGCTTGTGGGTCAAATTCAATTTCATGCAACATCAGGTTCATTAATGCTAGACGGTACGTGTCTTGCACATGCTCCATGCCGTAGAAAGTGTTACGGTGGTACTTTTGTTGCTGTTTTTCTGTCCAGCTATCTGGGTCGCTGTTTTCGCGTATGTAACGATTAGCCGCGATTAAAAAACCGCCAGTGCCTGCTGCTGGGTCTTGAATAATGTCCTCCAGGGTAGGGTGCATAACATAGACCATACTGTCAATCAATGCACGAGGTGTAAAGTACTGACCAGCACCAGACTTCTTTTCATTGGCGTTCTTCTCCAGCAGCCCTTCATACACGTCGCCCAGACCTTCCTGCTTGGCGCTATACCAGTCGAGTTTGTCTATCTCAGTAACCAATGTAGAAAATGTGGTGGGCTTTTTAATCGACGAACTAGCGTTGGCAAAAATTTCTTTTACGAGTATGGAACCACGACTACTGAGATGAATCAACAGTAGCTTATAAAACTTCAAGCGCTCAAGTGCGGTTTTACCTTCTAGATCATCCCAGCGATAACCCTCTGGAAGTTGGTTCTCTGTACTGGTCTCTTTGGCCATCTTCAGGAACAGCAAATATGTCAGTTCAATAACATATTGGTGGTAGGTTACTCCATCATCCTTAAGGATGTTACAAAGATTCCATAGTTTGGCGACGATATCGTGAGTGATTGTATCCATAGTCGATATGATTATACCCTAGCAGCAGAATCTTTCTTTTGATTGCCCCCGACTCGGGATGGGTTGAAAGTTGTCAGGAAGCTACAAAGAGTCTTTCTTGTTTTAAGTCTCAACAACCATCCGACTAGGAGTGGTTTGAAAGATTTTCAACCTGAGATCCCAAACTCCATCAATACAGATGTTTTAACAGCGCTCCCAACTAGAGGCAGGTAAAATAATAGTAATTTTTGTTATTGCAACTTCAAATATATATTTTTCAATGGGAGGGTTCAAAGGCGAACTTTGTTCGGAATGATTATGAAGTTTTTAATTATACTATAAAAGTGGTAAATCAACTCGACATCGAGACACTTTACACTAATTTATTTTGGCAAAAAATTAGTGTAAGTAAAATATATACATTGACGGCTACCAAAGCAACGTTAATTTACCAATAACAATACTGACGAGCGAATGTATAAATCGGGATGACTGGATTCGAACCAGCGGCCCCTTCGTCCCGAACGAAGTGCGCTACCAAGCTGCGCCACATCCCGCCATAAAAATGGCAATATGTAACAAGGATATCATGTCTGGTAGAGAAATACCAAATTTTATCACCACAAACAATGCATCACGCCGATCCTTGTTAGAATCAACACTGGGTAAATTCAAAGGTAAGAGCAAATTGTGACTGTTAAACCAGACTGGTTGCGGGTAAAAGCGCCGCAGTGGGAGCGTGTTGGTAACGTTAAAGAAATTTTGCGGGATTTAGCCCTGAACACGGTTTGTGAAGAAGCTTCATGTCCGAATATTGGTGAGTGCTTCCAAGCAGGGACAGCGACATTTTAATTATGGGACCCGCCTGTACCCGCGCTTGTCCATACTGCGATATTGACTTTGAGAAAAAACCTCAGCCGCTAGACCCAACTGAACCTACACGGCTGGCGGAAGCGGTGCGCCGGATGAAACTCAATCATGTTGTCATCACCTCTGTTAACCGCGACGACCTACCAGATGAAGGTGCATCACAATTTGTCAAGTGTATTCAAGCTATTCGCGCCATCTCACCGCAGACGACAATTGAAGTCCTGATACCTGACTTGTGTGGTAACTGGCAAGCATTAGAGCTAATTCTCCAAGCACAACCCGAAGTCTTA
>JBBQRU010000091.1:0-22116 GCA_038214545.1 Cyanophyceae cyanobacterium
GACGTAAATAAAAATTGGCAAGAGAGGGAAGAGGGTTGTCTGTCAAGAGTCTAGACAAAAATGGACGAAACAGGAGATAGCCGCTGAGAACGAAGAACATGTGAACACCCGTAAAGCCGAAGATGACGAGTGGTGGCATAATCAAGGCTGTTCCGGTGTGATTCCAGAAAACCATCAGGCAGGCGATGCCCCGCCAACTGTCTAGTGCAAGATTGCGGTTTGGGTTTCCAGCGTCTGGGGTCGTAATTCGTAAAAACATCTAAACCAAGGGAGTAAATTTATGAGATAATCTTACCGCACTAGAGCGATTTTAAACCCTTAAGAGCAGCAATAAAAGTTCCTGAAGCAATTAAGGTTGTCCATTGGGGTCTGCCATAAAATCCATTTTGTATAACCGCACAATTTAAAGTGGGTAAAAATTTGATAAAGTCAATAGGATTAGCCAAATAGCAAGCATCATTATCAGAATGGAATGGTGGTTTGAGGTCTGGTTCTCGCATCGTGAAGGTAGCTTGGCTATCGAGAATTTTTTGAATAATTAGAGTAAGCATCTGAGGAAATGATACCAAGCTTTCAGGTAAGGTATTACCCCAAGGATGCTTAGGCATCTCAGAGGAGCGCCAAAAAATATTTTTAAGGGGACGAGTTTTCCAAACATATATAGTAATGCCCCTAAAAAACTGACCAAGACTGAGAATATTAGGCGCTACAATACACAGAATACCGCCTGGTTTTAAAACTCGAATCATCTCCCTTATAGCTGTTTGAGGATCGGGAATATGTTCAATTGCTTGATGAGAAGCTACTACATCAAAAGAGGCATCTTCAAAAGGTAAATTTATGGCACTGCCTTGCACTAGAGTTAAGTTGGGCGCAGTAGGACTTTCAAATGCTTCAGCGTTTAGATCGATGCCAACAACCTGATACCCTTCCTTACTGAAAAGATAAGACGACCACCCTGAACCACATCCTATGTCTAATAGACTGCCTCGTTGCGATACTGACTGATTAACAAACTGTATATATTTTCGATAAAGTTCACTTGCCAACTCCTCAGTCAGCCCGGTAGCTCGAACTGCTTCAGAGGATTGGGCATAAAGTTCTTGTAGATTTGTATACACAATGGAAACTCCTTAGGAAAATGTAACAATACTCTCATCTAAGCTAAAATCAACTCAAGCTGGCAATATCGCCTTAAAAACTAAAGATGTCGAACAGTTAGACTCACTGCTAAAATTATAGGATAAGCTAGAAAAAACTGCTCTGGCGAGGAAGTAATTGATGATAGATGCAAACCAGTGTCAGCAGTTGGGGTAAGAAAGACAAAAATGAGCGCTTTAGATCGGATTATTGCCATTGTACCTCGTTTGCCCCCTGCTGTCGATGGTTTGGGGGACTATGGTCTTAATTTAGCTCGGCAACTGCGTCAGGACTTTGGCTTGGAGACTGAGTTTGTGGTTGGGACTCCTTCTTGGAGTGGGGAAGCCTCTGTTGAGGGGTTTGGAGTCAAGCAGGTACCAGTGCGTTCTCGTGCAGCTCTGCTAGAGTTGTTGCCCACTGAACCCCACTCAAGAGCAACCGTTCTCTTACATTATGTAGGTTATGGCTATGCTAGGCGGGGAAGTCCGGTTTGGTTGGTGGAAGCCTTAGAGCATTGGAAGAAGGGGGGTACAAGACGGCTAGTGACAATGTTTCACGAATTATATGCTTTTGGTCCGATCTGGACAAGTCAATTTTGGACATCCCCACTCCAAAGAAGTTTGGCTAAACGCCTAGTTCGCTTGAGCGATCGCTGTCTTACCAGTAAACAGGGATATGCTGATATCATCACTAAATTTAGTCAAGGTAAACACCCCCAAGTTAACGCTACACCAGTTTTTTCCACTGTAGGTGAGCCTAGGGATTTACCCGATCTCAAGGAGCGTCCTCGGCGGTTGGTAGTGTTCGGTGCGGGTGGTGCCCGTAGCCGTGTCTATCAGCGATCGCGTTTAGCTTTAGAACGCACCTGCCGCGAGTTAGAGATTGTGGAAATTATCGATATTGGGCCTTTTCTGAATTTCGAGATTGAGCCAGTGAATGGCGTCCCGGTTGTAACTATGGGAATCAAGAGTCCCCATGAAATTAGTAGCTTGCTCTCCAGTTCGGCAGTAGGTTTTTTTGATTACTCGATCGAGTATCTAGCAAAATCGACCATATTTGCCGCCTACTCCTCTCACAAGTTGCTTCCTGTAGGGGTATTTTATGAAGGACAAAATATGGATGGTCTCGAAGCAGGGAAACACTACTGGTTCGCAGATACTTATGAGGTTACAATGAGCTTAGGAGTGGGAGAGGCGATCGCAGATCATGCCTATACGTGGTATCAAAACCACCGATTATCAGTTCAAGCTCGTACTTTTGCGACTTGCCTAATGTCTGATGACTAAAGCTCGGTTGCCGTATTAATATTGCTTGATAGCACTCAGCTCTGGTACGCACGCACTTCACCTGTTGGCATCTCTCTAAAGTAGGGTACTTCAGTTGAAGCCCTCAACCAAGCCACCTGTACAAGTCCGGATGATGATTCAGAACTTTGTATATTATTATGGGTCTATGCTACAGTACAGAGGATTGTATGATTTATGGCTGGAAGATTCCGGACGATAATTTAAAGTTGAGTGTACTGCTATAAGTACTTAGTTCTAAAGTGCCGATCGCTGAAGTAGAATAGAAAAATGACTAACACGATCATTCGCGTTGAAAACCTGGGTAAGAAATACATCATCGGTCTCAAGCAGCAGGAGCGTTATACAGCACTGAGGGATAAAATCGCTAATGGTGTTAAGTCTTTAGGAAGCAAACTGGTAAGCCCTGTGGACAAAAGGATACCTAACCCAGCATCTGAGGAGTTTTGGGCGCTGAAGGATGTTTCGTTTGAGATCTGCCAGGGTGATCGGGTTGGGATCATTGGTCGCAACGGTGCTGGCAAATCGACCCTGCTAAAGGTTTTGAGTCGGATAACTGAACCCACCATCGGTCTTATTTCCATCAAAGGGCGGCTAGCTAGTTTGTTAGAAGTAGGTACGGGCTTTCACCCAGAGTTGACTGGCAGAGAGAACATTTATCTTAACGGTGCGATTTTGGGAATGAGTAAGGTAGAGATTAAACAGAAGTTTGATGAAATTGTAGAGTTTGCGGAGGTGGAGAGGTTTTTAGATACGCCTGTGAAACGGTATTCTTCTGGAATGTATGTCCGTCTTGCCTTTGCCGTAGCTGCCCATTTGGAACCTGAAATTTTGGTGGTGGATGAAGTACTGGCAGTGGGAGATTCAGCGTTTCAGAAGAAATGTTTAGGCAAAATGGAAGATGTGGGAAAGGAAGGGCGAACAGTATTGTTCGTGAGTCACAATATGGGAACAGTACAACAACTTTGTAGTAAGTGTATATTCCTTGAACAGGGAAAAGTAAAAGCTATGGGATTGCCCAACGAAATGATTGATATGTACCTACAAAGTGCGGCTAAATGGGTGCAAAAGGATATTAAAAGACAAGGTAATGGTAAAGTTATTTTCGAGAAATTTTTTATTACGGATGAGGAGGGGAATCCAAAAAATATTTTTTTTATGGGCGATACTATTGTAGTAAATTTTTATTTACTCTTTTATGAAAGTGTAAACTATCCTATAATAGGGATTGAAGTTAGAAATTCTTTTCAGGAATCTTTTGCCCACTTGATAAACATAGATGATAATTTTTTTATAGAACGACCTGAAAACCACAAAACAGTAAGGGTAAAAGTTGAAATTCCCCAGATCTTTCTGACGCCTTCTGTATACTTATTTTCTCTGTGGGTAGGAGAAAACATGAGTATAGCATGTGATTATCTTGCTGATTGTATGTTGGTGGAGATTATGCAGGGAGATAAGCTTAAGAGGCTGACTCCTTACCCAGCTCATGTGAAAGTATTTTTAAATTCGACTTGGCAACAAATATAGGGCTAGTAACCAAATGAACTTAATCGAAAGGCTTCAAAAGAGATTAATTCTGTTTAAAATCAAGGATTACCATAATATTGATGGTTTCCTTGCCACATTTGAAGCGATTGAACTTTATCGTATTGCATCACGGCTGCCTCCTGGCAGTACAATTGTAGAAATTGGAAGTTGGAAAGGTAAAAGTACATACTGTCTTGCTCGTGGGCTAAGAAGCGGCAAAGTTATTGCCATCGATCCCTTCGATGCCTCTGGTGATGAGAAAAGTAATGAACTCTATCAGAAGTTGAAAGGCGAGCGAGCCCTGATTGACCAATTTAGAGAGCGAATGGCTAAATTGAATGTACTAGAAAAAATAGAAATATTTCAGGGTCTTTCTAGCCAGTTTGTTGGAAAGGTTGAAAAAATAGATTTTTTATTCATTGATGGGGATCACTCAATAGAGAATTGTGAATTTGATTTTACGAAATACTCTCCTTTTATACCGTCTGGTGGATATCTAGCTTTGCATGACTACGATCCATCTAGAAAAAATTTAGGACCTACCTGGGTGGTAGATAACATAGTTATATCCTCTGGACACTATAAATTTGTAGATATAGTAGATTCATTGTGGGTTGGTAAAAAGATATAAAATTGAGGATGAGCAGCGCCGAATCGGCGCTCTAAAAAACTCACCAATTTAAAGATTACTTTTTGTGGCGATAGAAATCAAGACATGCTGGCTTAAAGTTACTATTAGATTACGTTCAAAAAACAGGACTTATGATGAAAAGTTTAGCTAAAATATTTTTGCCAAATTACTTTATAAGGTTGGTGAAGCTAGTTATACGGCAGCCCACTGTGCTTTACAGAAAATCAGTCATATTTACAGATAATTGGAAACCTTTTATTCGGACAATCAACTATAAAGGATTTATCAGCTACTATAGTAAGGGGACATCCATCATAGAGATAAATGGTTCACCACCTGTTAGATTTGGTGGTACTTATGAGCCAGAGGAAAGTATATTTGTAGTTAATGAGCTGCTTAAGGTTAGCCAGCCTGTTTTTCTAGATATTGGTGCCAACATAGGCTTGATGACACTAAATGTGTTAGTACAAGTTCCATCTACAAATATATTCGCATTTGAGCCTAGTCCTCATCCAAGGTCATTATTTGAGCAAACTATAGCTGTAAATCAGCTAAAAGATAGGGTTACTCTCTATGAATATGCTTTGGGTGCTGAACCTGGAGAGATATCTTTTGCTTCTCATGTTACTGAACATGCTTCTGGTGATGGCTTCATAGATACAGGCAGAGCAGGAGATGTAGAATATATTACAGTTTCTGTTCAGACTCTTGATAATTGGTGGAAAGAAGTAGGTCGTCCTCGGATTGACGTTATCAAGATGGATACTGAAGGCTCTGAATTTTGGATTCTACAGGGCGGAGTTGAAATGCTTTATAGTTGTCAACCAGTAATCGTATGCGAAATACACCCAATAAACCTACATGCTTATCCCTATAATTATTTGGATATTCTTAAATGGTTGAATGCGCATGAATACAGTTTAGAAACATTAGGTGGTACCGTAATTACATCAAATAATTTTAGCCAGTTTTTAGAAATATGTGAAACTTTTGTCGCTCGCTCTTTAGCTGTTAAGCAAAATCAATCAAATTATGTATAATTTAAATTTTAGGTACGTTGTATATAAATAAGGAGCTAACCTCAAATGGATAATCCTGCTATTATCTGCCTCACCCCTGTTAAAAATGAAGCCGGCATTTTAGATCGTTTTCTCAAGTGTGCTAGCCTATGGGCAGACTATATTATAGTTGCTGACCAGCGTTCGGATGATAAAACCAGAGAAATTGCGAGTTCATATTCTAAAGTTATTCTGGTAGATAACCCATCTCCTACATACAACGAGTTTGAACGTCAAAAAATTCTTTTGTCAGCAGCACGGCGGATTCCGGGACCGCGTTTATTGATCGCTTTGGATGCTGATGAAGCACTGACGGCTAATTTTTTGTGCAGTCCAGAATGGAATACAGTTCTTCAAGCTCCAGTCGGAACAATTATTCGATTTCAATGGGTTAACCTGTTGCCTGGTTGTACCTCTTATTGGCTATCACCTTATGATTTTCCTTGGGGGTTTATAGATGATGGTAGCGAGCACATTGGAGAAAAAATTCACAGCCCTAGAATTCCTCTCCCTACTCATGCGCCCATGATTGCGCTTCAAGATATTAAAGTGTTACACTATCAATACACTCACTGGGAGCGGATGAAAAGCAAGCGTCGCTGGTATCAATGTTGGGAAAGACATAATCATCCTTCACGGCGATCAATTCCTATCTATCGGCAATACCATCACATGGATGCTATTTCCCAGCGAGAAATTCAACATCTTCCTAGAGAATGGCTATCCGGGTATGAACAGCAAGGAATTGATATGACCAGTATTTATCGTGAACCAGTCTTTTGGTGGGATCGAGAAGTTGTAACTTTACTAGAAAAATATGGTACAGTAAAATTTAAAAGAGAAGATATTTGGGATGTGGATTGGTCTGCTCTGGCTCAAAAAATTAATTCTACCGATCAACCAGTCGAGTATTGCGATCCCCGTAGCGCTTTTGATAAGTACGTTCATCGTTGGCTAACGAAAACCCAGCCAATAGCATCAAGGTATGATGTCCGTTTGATTGAAGGAATCCTGGGTTTTGTCGGCTGGTAATGCATTTATTAAAAAAATTCAGTAAAATTTAATTCAGATACAAATTATGAGTGCTGTGCCGATCTTAGACGAGTTTCCTACACCGCCATTGGATAAATCAGGATGGCCTTGGAATGAGCCCGTGCAGTTGCTACCCGAAAAGATGCCTAATGGAGCTGAATGGCCTCGGATTAGTATTGTTACACCCAGTTACAACCAAGGTGAATTTATAGAAGAAACCATTCGCTCTGTATTGCTACAAGGCTATCCAAATTTGGAATACATCATTATTGATGGTGGTAGCACTGATAACTCTGTTGAAATTATTAAAAAATATGCCCAGTGGTTATATTACTGGGTTAGTGAGGAAGATAGAGGTCAAAGTGATGCACTTAATAAAGGTTTTGCCAGGAGTACGGGAGATATTTGTGCTTACATAAATAGTGATGATATGTTTCTGAAAAATACCTTATTAAAGGTAGCTTTAAGCCATCATCAAAATCAAGGATGTTCTTGGTTTGCGTTTTCAGTTTTGTGTGGAGAAAATTTAACCAATAGTCAGATTTGGCTCCCCTCTGCCGCGAATTTAGCTTATTTTGTCGTTAATCAAACAATTGCACAACCGGGAGTTTTTTGGTTAGGAGATATACAACCTAAACCCTGGTTTGATTTAGACAGGAATATCAACATGGATCATAAGTTTTTTATAGAGATTTATATGAAAATAGGTTCTCCTTATATCATTCCAGAAACTGCTGCTTTCTTCAGGTGGCATCCCAATTCTAAAACTTCTCGACGAAGCGAAGTTTGGGATCGGGAGTATCAAGAGTTAATTAAGGAGATTAGTGGACAAGTAGACTATAGAACAGCCTTAGCCATCCAACAAGAGGAAGTTCGCCTTAGACATTCAGCTCGTATAGCTGAACTTCTGTCTAGTAAGCCTAAAAGCATTGTGGACAAATGGAGTAGAATAGCTGAGGCTTTTAAAATCATTACCAAAACTCCTTTCGTTTTTCGAGACCGCATTTTTGTTTCTGCTTTGGTTCGTTTGTGTACATAAATAAAATAAAATAAAAAACCGGGGAAATATGTTGTCTAAAACGCTTAGTGTAAAGATGAATAGCCTTTTGCTAGCTATTTTTAATAAATTGCCTGCTAACTTAATGAAAAAAGTTCTTTTCATGTTAGCGCACAATCCTCATTTAGGGGATCAATGGGGTTACTCCATTCGCCAATTTAGCTATAATGAACCGCTTCCTGATTTTTCACAGATTACTCAGGAGCAAGCTTTGCAAAGACGCTTTTCTACTTGTGTAAATTGGAATTTAGATGCTCAAATTAATCTCATTAACTGCTTAAGTGCTTATAGCACAGAAATAAAAAAAATAGCGGATGAGAAGACTTATCATTCAGGATTCGATTTTTTTAACGATTTTTATGTGGAATTAGATGCAGCAGTTTACTATGCTATTTTACGAGACATCAAGCCATTAATTGTTATAGAGATTGGAGGTGGATACTCAACTCAAATTGCTGCTATAGCGATGGGTATGAATCAGCGAGAAGGAAAGGATGGCAAAATTATTTGTATTGAACCTTATCCCCAATCAAGGCTAAGAGAAGCAAATATGGAGGTGCAAATTATTAGAGAAAAAATTGAAAATGTTGATTTGAGTTTTTTCCAACAGTTAGGATCTGGTGACATCCTTTTTATTGATTCGACCCACACAGTAAAATTTGGCAGTGATGTTTGTCGGGAAATATTGGAAATTCTGCCAGCTATTCCCCATGGAGTTTGGGTTCACTTCCATGACGTATTCTTCCCCTACGATTACCCCCCGAAATGGCTGATTGAGGAGCGTAGGGCATGGAATGAGCAATATATGCTGGAGGCGTTTTTAGCCTACAATCAAAAATTTGAGGTAGTTTTAGCAAATCATTGGCTGGCTGTAGACTATCCACAGGAAGCAGCTAAAATTTGGCCTGGAGTTATGCAGTGGAAAAATCCTTATCACCGTTGTGGCAGTTTTTGGATTCGCAAAAAGTAGCCTTATGTAAGGAGGAGTGAATGAAGATTAACTGGGTAGAAGACTGCACTTTTTATAAGGAGAATTGAAAATGAATGCTCTAGTTTCTATTATCATTCCTTGTTATAACGCTGAACAGTGGGTTTCTGAAGCGATCGACAGTGCTTTATCTCAGACATACTCACCAGTAGAAGTAATTGTCATTGATGACGGTTCAACTGACAAAAGTTTAGAAATAATAAAAGGTTATGGCGAACGCATTCGGTGGGAAACTGGGGCAAATAAAGGTCAAAGTGCAGCTCGGAATCGCGGGTTTAGCCTCAGTAATGGCAAATACATACAATGGCTCGATGCCGATGATTATATAATTCTAGATAAAATTGAAAATCAGGTTTCTTATTTAGAAGAGTATGGGTATGATATCGTTTATAGTGACTGGAGATATCAGTATCATAAACAAAACGGGAACACTTGGTTAAGTGACGTAAATATAACTGGCGATCGTCAGGATATTTTAGAGGCTCTTCTTGCAGGTTTAGCTCTTACAGTAATGAATTGTCTAATGAAAAGAGAAATTGTGGAGAAAGTCAACGGGTTTGATGAGGACATGAGAGCTGGTGAAGATGTTTATTTTTGGATAAAAACAGCTATTTACGGAGCTAAATTTGGTTATAAACCAGGGGATTATTCAGTTTATAGAAAATATGGAAATATAACTGTGTCCAGCAAAGATTTAGAAAATTGTTGTAGATCTTGCGCCGCGCTTTTGCTCATGTCTTTACAACTTTTAGATGAGCGAGGATTTTTAAATGAAACCTACAAAAAATCTTTAGCCAAAACTCATTTTGGATTAGCTAAGTGGTATCTTTGTATTGATAGACGCTTGGCTCGTTATCATGTAGAAAAAGCTAAAGAGCTAAACCCAAAATTTCAACCTGATGGACTTTCTGTTTATGAAATAATTTTTCGGATTTTTGGGTTTGGTATCGCTGGATATCTTTTTATTGCTAAAACCAAATTAATCGATCTTTTGACCAGCATAAAAGTAAGTAATCTAAGGAGAATTATTTAGATGAATAACAAAACTGTAAAAGAACTATACAACAACTGGCATGGAGATCTGGGTCAACAAGGAGAAGATAACTCAAACTCTCCTTGGCATTTAATGGTTAAACAGCACTTGGGAAATCTGAAAGATCGTAAAGTTCTTGAGATTGGGTGTGGTCGAGGCGGTTTTTCTAAGTATTTGCTTGAATGCGGAGCGTATTTGGTTGCTGCCGACTTCTCTGATACTGCTGTTGAAATCACTAAACATCTATTACAGAATGCGCCTCATTGTGAAGTTGTAGTTGCAGATATTCAAAACCTGCCATTCTTAGATAATTCATTTGACGTAGTTGTTAGCTTGGAAACCTTGGAGCATGTGCCAGATCCAGATAAAGGATTAGCGGAGCTGGTAAGAGTGACAAAACCTGGTGGTAAGCTGATAATCAGCACCCCAAATTATTTTGGTCTATTAGGGCTATACCGTACCTATAGAGAACTTACTGGACGAGGATTTTCTGAGGTAGGGCAACCAATAAATCATCCACTTAAACTAATAGATCGGGTTAAAAAATTAAAACACTTAAGCTGTAAAATTGAGCGTGTAGACGGTGTTGGGCACTATCTGTACATACCAAAAAATTACCCCATTAGAATGACTTGGATGGATAATCCACGTTTGCTTATGAAATGGTTTGCTGCACATTCTCTTACAGTTGCCACAAAAGTTTAGCCTCTAATAGGGTGAGAAATGCGAATTCTGAGAATAGCCGATATTCCTAATAACCGAACAGGCGGTATGTCCCGCACTATGTACTGCACTGGGGATATACTGAACTCTATGGGACATAAGATTGACTATCTTTTCAATGAAGACTTTTCGGTAAGTAACCCGGTTTTTCTGCGACGATTTACCGTGCCACTGCAAATACCGGGACTAATTCGCCGCCTAGCTCAGGCAGACAAACAGTATGATATTATCGAAATTCACGAGCCTTTGGCGGCTTTTTACTGTTTCATTCGCCAAATCAAGAACAATCTGCCGCCTGTAGCGATCTTCTCTTATGGGATTGAAAAACGTGCCCAATTAGCTGAACTCGCTTACAGAAGGCAGAAACATCTCCCAGTATCCCCTGCTCTAAGGTACTTTCGGCTTACAGTGCTACAATCAATGTATGGCATACAACATTGTAACCATGTCATTTGCTCAAATTCAGAGGATATTTTATATTTGAAGAAAGTTGGTATACCTGAGAGTCGGCTTACCCAACATCATAGTGGTGTTGACCCAGAGTTCCTTACAGCAGGCAAGGCTGTAGCAGAAGCAGATATACTTCGATCTGGGGTCTTGTTTGTGGGTTCCTGGATAATCAGGAAAGGAATTTTAGACTTAGTTCCAGCCGTCAGTCAGGTGATACAACGTCACCCCTTACTCAGGTTCACTATTGCTGGCTGTAGTATTGAAGCCGATACTATATTATCAGGATTTGCCTCAGATCTTCATCCTCAAATAAAGGTAATACCAAAGCTATCAAGTAACGAGGAGCTGATAGAAGTTTATCGCCAACATTCCATTTTAGTCTTACCTTCCTATTTTGAGGGGCAACCTTTAGTAATGATTGAAGCAGCTGCTATGGGATTGGCGATCGTGACTACTAATATCTGTGGTATGGCTGACTTTGTTGAAAATGAGATTAATGGTCTTACAGTATCAGTCGGTGATGTGGAAGCGCTTATCCAATGTTTAGATCGTCTAGTTAAGGATGAAGCATTAGCGCGACGCCTGGGAGAAGCAGCTAGGCAAAAAGCTCAAACTTATACGTGGAAGAGTGCAGCAGAAAAAATTGCTATTGCTTATGAAAAAACTATACAGGATGCTAAAAAATAGCCCATAAGAAAAATATATTATTTACAAGGATAAAACGAGATGAGGAATGAAAACCAATATACTTTGTACCCGACTTTAACTAGCAAAATATGGCGGCGATGCTGTGATATCCCCTGGTTTATAGCTGATGTTCGTGACGCCTTTATTCCGGGAGCCTTTGCTAAGCACTATCGCATTATTAAACCATACACGATGTGTTCAAAACCCCGTTTACGTGGGCTATATCAGGCTGTCCAATATGTCATCGATCGCGATATCCAAGGTGACATAGTTAAGTGTGGTACTGCTCGTGGTGGTAGCGCTGCCTTAATGGGGCTGACGCTTAATCAACTGCGCTCGAACCGAACACTATGGATATATGATACTTTTGAAGGCTTACCAGAAGCAAGCAAAGCCGATCCTGACTATGAAATTGCTCAGCACTTTACTGGAGAGTGTCGTGGAGAAATTTCACAGATCGAGGAGTTTTTTAAGCAATGTGGAATTTGGGAACGCTCTAAGCTGGTAAAAGGACTTTTTCAGGAAACTCTGCCTAGTTCAAACATAAAAAAAATTGCGGTTCTTCATCTTGATGGTGATTGGTACGAAAGTGTTAAAACTTGTCTGGATAATTTTTACGATTTAGTAACACCTGGTGGTGTTATTCAAATTGATGATTATGGTCACTGGGCTGGGTCACGTAAAGCAGTTAATGAATTTTTACACGAGCGCTGTATTCCTCATAAGTTACGTTATTTAGACTATACAGGGCGGCAGTTTATTAAACCATTTTCAGACAATTAATGGGGTTATATATGGAAGTTATTAGTCTTCGAGAGTTACTTAAAAAGCATTGGGATGTTCCCGCTCGCTCAACTTATCCTTATGCCAGCGATGTGGTAGAGACAATCCGCCAACGGGAAAATAGGCTTCGTAAGCTTCTTCCCTCTAAGTTAATACGACGTCTTGATGCAGGCTTTGCCCGTTCAAATACCGTGCATCCTGATACAGGGCAAGCACTTTATACTATCTGTAGAGCTAGTCATGCTAACCACGTTTTTGAAACTGGTACTTATTGGGGATACTCAACAGCATATTTAGCTGCTGCCCTCGAAGATTCTTGTGCTGCTGGAAAAGTCCACACATTTGATATTTATCCTCGTGCAGGAGAGCATATCCCTAAAAGTCTGCTCCCTCGGATCGAGCTCTATAGAGGAAAACCCTCTGTAGAGACGATGCCCGGAGTTCTGGAAAAGGTAGTACCAGATGTATTTTTTCAGGACAGTCGCCATGACTACGAGGGTGTTACTGAAGAATTAAAAGTTGTTGCACCTTACCTCAAAGCTGGAGCCGTTATTTTATTTCATGATTTTGTAGAACCTAATGTTCGTCAGGCAGCAACAGATATCTTGCACAACTATACTATTTACGTTCTAGATTCAGGAGACCCCCAACAACTAGGGATTGCCATAAAAAATAAATTATGAATAGTATAACTTTAAATTCAGTTGACCTCCCGTATTTAGGTTGGTAGCCGATAGTAACTCCTTGCTAAATAAGCATTTGAGCTTATAGATAACTTTTGCTTATCCCATAATTACGGTAGAGATTATCTCATATTTCAATCCAATTCATATCTTTAACTTGAGGCCATATTTCAGCCTGTACATATCTTGTAAATGGGTTATCATGACATGATTCTACTGAAACTTCGGGAAATTGTTTAATTCCAATATCATTACGCATAAAAATACAATTATAGCCCCATTTATGTGTTCCTATAAGCCTATAACCTTTTTGTTCACATAATTTTTTCATAGCTAGTAAAGATACACTACGAAAATATAGTTGATTTTTTGGTTTATCCCAGCAGTAAAAATTCGGATCGTAAGGAATAGTTAATGATAAATTAGAGGGAATAATATTATGAGTTTCACAAATAAATACCCTAGGTTTAATACAGTCAATGGCTTGCCATATCCAATAATCATTTCCATCAATATCTAGGCTTAATAAATCTATCTCTTCTTCAAATCCATTTTTTTTAATAAGATTATTAATATTTTCTGCTGTTATCCATGCCTGAAAAAATTTTGGTGGCATAGCATAGGAATCAGGATGAGAATTAAAAAATTGTTTACCTTTTTTCACGTTATCTTCATTTCCTTCAAACATTAGTCCTTCCCATCCATGATTTAAAATCAAATTAGTTAGCATACCTCTGCCATCACCAGCACAAATCTCAATAGCTTTCTTGTTGGTAGTGCCTAATATCGAAAAAATAAATAAAAGTATTCCATCCTCTTCTGCTTCAGAAAAAATTCTAAATCCTACATCTCTAAAAGAAGGCAATTGTTTAGAGTCTGCATTTCTTAACTCTCCATATTTGAGTTTTAACAAGGTTTGAATTTCTTGAGAAGATGCTAAGGATCTATTCGCTTAAACTGAGATTAAAGAAGTATTGATAATTCGAGCAATACTTAATTTAGTAAATGCTTTTATTTTTTTCAAAATCATCTTTGTCCTGCCTCTTAAAAATTTTTACTTAAGTTCGGATTCGCGCAAACAGCAAATCTTTAGGTCGAAGTTATGTTGTTTATACATTATATAATTCAGGATGGTTACAAGTCAAACACTTGCTTCAACTTTTTCCAAGATAATTTGCGCCATGTCGTTCCAAGTATAACCTCGCAACTCTTGACAAATCGAACTGACCAAATTTGTGTACAGGTGAGTAGCCTCCCGCCACTGGCGAAGTCGCATCGCTAGGTCAGCTGAATTTTCAGGATCGGAAAGTAATAAATCACTGAGATGGGGTGGATAACGTTCGGCAACCCCAGCCTGATCGCTAACTAAAGCTGGCAAACCACAGCAGAGTGCCTCATGCACTCCTAAACCATAAGCTTCATAACGGGTGGGCGCAACTAGACAATCCGCCGCTCGCAATAAATTTGGCACATCAGAACGGAAACCTAAAAAGTGAATTCGGGAGATCATTCCAGCTTCAACAGCACGTCGCCGCCACAGCGGCAGTTCCGCACCGGAGCCAATTGTCACTAAATCCGCATCCCAATCTGAGTCAGCACACAAACTCTTCCAGGCAGCAAACAGCGTATCAAACCCTTTGCGCCGATCGCCCAAAGCACCAATAAACACGACTATCGGTTTTTCTGCCAGCCAGCCAAACTGACGACGGAGTTCGGTACGCTCAATCGGGGTTGCTGGATAAAAGATTTCTGGGTCGGTGCCATAGTACACCTTATGAATCTGCTGTGGAGCGATCGCTAATCTGTCAATTAAATCCTGTTTAGTCCGTTCTGAGTTAGCAATAATTATCCGAGCCGATGGTAATACCGCTCGCTCTGCGTGTCGAGCGAACTGATGAGAAACAGAACCTTTTAGCTGATGAAGCAACCCAACTCGATTCTCAGGTTTATAGGCTGCATGAACATAATGCACCCAATTGACATCCCCCCATTGGCAATTACCGCCATTTACCAGTACCCGTCCGCCAGTTCTGGTTACCCCCTTTGCCTGGAAACGTCCCATCCAGTCGAATAAAGGACTACTGAGTAAATAAGAATTAGCCACCTTTGGTACCCGATGAAACGTGACATTAGGTTGAGCTAACAACTCTGGGGCAACACGATGGGCAACCAGATGCACTTGATCGCCCAGCCTTGCCAGGTAATCGGCTAAGGCAAAATTCGCCCTGTCCATCCCACCCGTCTTGACAAAATCACCAGTTACGAGTAAATAAGATTTCATCACGTCACCCTTGGGCTACGTTTACGATTTTGCAACCACTCCTGGTAGGCAGCAACAAATAGTGAGGTATTTAGTAGCCAGAATTCCATTCCGCCTTGGCTGTTGAAGAGTGGATAACTGAAAGTTAGCGCAACAGCAGCGATGTTGTAGGCAAAAATCAACCCGCCCCAGATCGTAAACTCACTTAATTGCTGACTCATAGCTATTTGCCAAGCAGTGCGACACGCGAAGAAAAGCGCCACAACGTAGGCAATCATCAGCGGCACTCCACCGTCATAGAGCCATCCAGTCCATTGGATTTCTGCCCACAGAGGCGCACTTAATGGGTTGTTATTGTCACCAAAGTAGCCAAACATCGTCCCCCAGCGCCCCAAACCTGCCCCTAGGAAATATTCAGGGATGGAGTTTAAGGTATCCTCCAAAAAATGACCTCGATTTTGGTAGTACACATTATCAGCGCGATCGTCAAATAAGGTAAAAATTCGTGCGACTGTCGATTCCCCCCCAACAGCTACTGCCCAGGTGAAAGTTCCCATAACCAGCGCACTACCGCCTATAATCAGCGCAGTCAGTCGCCCAAATTGACCTTTCCTAGCCAATACTACTGCCAGACAGATCAGGCAAATGACAGCAAATACCAACATAGCACGGACTTGAGAGAGGTAGATACAGAAAAGACCAATTGCAGCGCTACCCGCACAGGCAACCTGTAAAATTGGGTTTCGCTCCCGGAGTGCAATGCCAACACCGAACAACATGGCATACAAACCAGCACTCGCAGCTCCGCCTGGTGCATCAGTTAAACCCATTGGTCTGAATACGCTGCTACCGTCAGCCAATTTAATAGTTAAATTTTCCCCCCCATATACAGAATTCTGAATCGTTGTTGAAAGGGCAGGCAGAAACTGACCTGGAAAGTACACCTGCAACACGCCAAAAATAGAACTTATAGTCTGGAAGCCCCACATTAGAAAAATTAGCCATTTAAAACCAGTAGGCGTAATTTTTAAACGTTGAACCCATACCAGAGGCCCTAGAATAGCTGCGTAAATAGCGCTTTGTGCTGCACCCGATAAAATACTATTTGTAAAGGGGTGAACAAACAAAGATATTGCCAGAATTACCATTACCGCCATCGCTGGTTTAGTCGAAGGATGCTTAGGTCCGCTTCCGCGCAGCCCTACCATCAGCAAAAGACTGAAGGCGAACGGAGCCATACGCAACGGCACCCGTAATACGCCAAATGTAGGAGACAACAGCAACAACTGAAAAACCAGCTCCACCAGGATGAAAGTGTGAATCCATGTCCATGCTAACCGTGTCGTACTAGAGGATAAATATGGCAATTTATGCAGTTTTTTTAGCATAATTCTCCTGATTGCTTTTCTTCCAATTTTGTGGTAGAAACATCAGAGACATTTATTTGCTTCGCATTCAAAACTTGCCAACCTCCTTTCTTGAAACGATCGATTGCACGGTCTTGCTACAAGGCAGCAAGAAAGCTTGTCGGTAACCATTTAGTCCGTGCAATCTTAGAATCTGGTGCTAAAAGAACTGGTTTGAAAAACTGTCGTTGAATGCGAAAGATGCTATACCCCATCTTTTCAAAAAATCTAGTCACTTCTGTAGGGTATTCACCATGTTCTTCAAAGACACAATCACGCACCCTCTGTTCTTTTAGCAACCTATCTGCACCTTGAAGTACCTGGAGTTCATGCCCTTCTACATCCAATTTTAGAACACCAATTTTTTGGGGAGCCGGAAATAATTCATCTAAAGTAACTGATTCTACAATTAGCGTCTTCAAATTGGTTGATTCAGGGAGATTGAAAGAATCATTTTGGTTTACAACAGAAGCAAGACCTCGATTATTCTCAAAAGCATCTGGAATTACAAGTGTTACTGTTCCTCTTTTGTCTGAAATAGCTATATGTTCAATGTTCAGATTAATGTTTGGCACTTGCTTTTGCCATCGAGCGACATTATATTTTAGCTCTTGAAATATTTCTGGATGAGCTTCAAATGCATGCACGGAACCACCAGGGATCGAGGCAATGCGGGCAGCTAGCACCGCAGTCATGTAACCGATATTAGCACCGACATCGACTGCTAGCTCTCCCGGGTCGGTCAAGCGCCAAAGTGTCTCTGTAACTGCTAAATCACAAACTCCGAGAGTCGAAAGAATCCGTCCATGCTGTTCAAGTGGGCGAACCCGGATAGACATTCCCCAAGGCAGAGGCTCATCAACAAAGTCAGCTGTCGATAGTCGTCGCAACGGTAACAATCGCCGCAGGGCAAGTCGTGGCTGATAAAAGTATTCTGGCTTTAAGATCCCTGTAATTTTCATGATATAAGGCTCGATCTATAAATTGCTTAATTTTACCTAGTTCTATCAAATTTGTATATAACCTACCTTCAGCTGTGCAGCTTCAACCCTACGCACAAGATATTGTCGCTAAACGCCTGCCCCCGAAACCCAAGACTTTTAGACCAGTGCCAAGGCGTAAAAGGGATGCGACCCTGGTTACTATAATCAATTTTTACATTGGTCAGACCACACTCTGTAGCAATCCGAATCAAATCGATTTCTAATAGAGCCGTAATGTGTGCTGGATAAAGACCGGGCGCTTCCTGAAAGGCATTAAACTGATTTTTTAGCACCAAGGTGATTTTACTTAACAGGCTGAGTTGATTCGGCGTGGTTACTATCGTCAAGCCACCAGGCTTAGTTAACCTCACCAGTTCTCGCATAAACGCCCTGGGGTTTTCTAAATGTTCGATCGTCTCGACTGACACCACTACGTCGGCAGATGCATCTGCCAAAGTTACTTTGCCAGCATCTAAATTGTAATGGATAAATTCTGCCTCAGTCGGAAAACCGTCGTAGCGTACAGCATCCACACCAATGTAGCGATCGCAATAATCGCCCACAAACGACCACAGTTTACCAGTACCACAACCAACATCCACCAGCACCCCACCACCTCGATGTCGTTCGGCTATGGCTCTGACTACCATTTCATAGATAGCTTTATTACTAGCACCTTTGCTTTGTCTGGCTCGGCTTTCAACATCAAGCAGCCCTGTTGTTTTTTGGCTATCGGACATATACCGCACTCCAATACAATTAAGATTTTAAAATAGATAAAAGCTCGTAAAGGCGAGCCATTTGTTTGGCTGGATCGCACAGTTGTTTAGCTCGTGCTGGTCCCCCAGCACCTAGATAGGCTCTCTTATCGGGAGCAACAATCAGCGATCGCAAAACCTGGCTTAGAGCATTACCATTATTAGGCTCAACCAGTCGCCCACAGGATTCATCGATAATTTCCAAACCTCCTCCTATAGCTGTCGTGACAACTGGCAAGCCTGCGTAAAGGGCTTCTATAAAGGCAATGCCAAAAGGTTCTGGCTCAGTGTTGGGTTGGCAGTGGATATCCGCTGCTGCCAATAGGTGCGGCACATCAGACCTTTGCCCCAAAAAATGCACTCGATCGGCAATACCTTGTTGTTGGGCAAGGGATTGCAGTTTTAGCAGGTAATTAGCCTCAAAAGGGCGTTGAGCCCCTCCAGCTATCCAGCATACCCAGTTTGATAGGTCGCGCAATTCTCCCAAAGAAGACAGCAAAAAACTTTGCCCCTTCCACTTCTCTAAACGGGCTGACTCGATGATGACTACGGCATCATCCGGTGTCTTTAGTTTAGCGCGAACAGCACTACGAATTTGGGCGCGATCGGGTATCTGTGGAGCGACTACAGGGACATATAGTCTAACACAGGGTATGTTAGGATAAAGGTTGGGCATAGCAACAAGTGAATGCAGGCTGTTGGCGAGCGCTAAATCCGGCACAGTTTGCCTTGCCCACACTTCTAACCAGTGCTGACTTTTAGGTACTTCCGAACACCAAAACACCAAGGGCAATTTCAGATCCTTGACAACTGGCCCAAAAATTGCTTGTGCCCAGCAGCCTTGACAAATAACAACGTCGAATTTTTCTTGTTTCAACAGTTGTTCGAGTTGATGGCGACTTTTCCATACTTTCCAAGGCCACCTAGTTCTGACTTCGCTCAACATATGGACAGGTTGCCCGGTCGCTCGGAGCTCGGTTGCCAGTCTTCCCTCAAAGCACAAGGCAAAGTGGGGCTGCATCTGGGTACATAAACTTTGCTGTTGCGCCAGCGTCAACAATAATTTTTCTTTACCTCCCCAAAGATTACCTGAATAAACGTACAAAACTTTGATATTTTCCAGTTTAGCCATTAAACTTTTATTTTCTCTATTTTTTTTTGTTTAATTTACTGTTAAGGTATAAAATTAGTCTACACACTCATAGCCTACCAGTTTAGAAAGCAGAGCGCCAAGTTTTTTCATTTGTTTTTCCGGAGCGCAGAGTCCTTGAGCTCGTGCTGGTCCAAATGCAGCGAGATTTGCTCTCTCAGCTTGATCGGCAATCAGCTCACGCAAAACCTGACTCAACCCCTTAACATCATTCGGCGCAACCAGCCGCCCACAGGATTCATCTACAATTTCCAACCCTCCTCCCATAGCTGTCGTAACTACCGGTAAGCCTGCGTACAAAGCCTCCACAAAAGCGATGCCAAAAGGTTCTGGACCAGTATTAGGCTGGCAGTGAATATCCGCTGCTGCCAACAAGCGGGGTACATCAGTCCGTTGCCCCAGAAATTGCACTCGCTCGGCAATGCCTAGTTGTTGAGCAAGAGATTGCAGTTGCCGCAGATATTCAGCTTCGTGAGGGCGTTGACTCCCTCCAGCTATCCAGCAAACCCACCCTGGTAAATTTCGCAATTCCCCTAAAGCTGACACTAGCAGCGTTTGCCCCTTCCACCGCTCCAAACGGGCAGTCTGGATAATGACTACTGCATCATCCGGTGTTTTCAGTTCTGCTCGAACAGCACTACGAATATGGGCGCGATCGGAGATATTGGGATAGACTACAGGACAATATAGAGTAACGCTATTTATTTTATCATAAAGATTGGGCAAATCAGCAAGTGTATAATTACTGTTAGCGATCGCTAAATCTGGCGGAGTTTGCTTTGCCCACAGTTCTACCCAATGGCGACCTTTAGGCGTGTCGTGGCACCAAAACACCAACGGCAAACGGTGGGCTCTGACAACAGGAGCAAAAATCGCATGGGGCCAGCAAGCGTGACAAATAACCACATCAAAGCCCTCTTGCTTCAACAGTTGCTTCAGTTGACGGCGAGCTTTCCACACCGTCCAAGGCAGCCTCACCCGCACGTTACCCAACATTTCAACCCCAACCCCCGTCGCCCGAAGTTCCGTTGCCAGTCTCCCCTCAAAGCACAAAGCAAAATGGGGCTCCATCTGCGGACACAAAGAACGCTGTTGAGCCAGCGTGAGTAGTAGGGTTTCTACTCCGCCAAAGAGATTACCTCCAGAAACGTGTAATACTTTCATCCTCAGTACAGTTTATTTCCACTAGCGCCTTTCAAAATAAGCAACTCCACAGTCAGCCCCTATAATTATATCTTTTATACAGTAAAGACCAGCTCTCTCTAGGGCTTGGAAAAGCACCTGTTTTGAGCCACTTGGATGATATTCCATCTCCCATAACCGAATATTATGCAGAGTATGAGCAGGTAGTTCAGGCAACCATTCATGTTCGCCACCTTCGATATCCATTTTGACAAGGTCAATCTGCTGATCCCCAAAATTTTTACTTACATAATTAAGCAATTCTGGTAAAGAAATAGTTTTCACCGTAACTACTTGTTCAGTGAATACAGTACCTTCTGGAATCAAACCTCGGGACTGATCGACGCCATCTTCGAAACTCATATTCCTCTCACTAGATGTTTTAGCGATCGCTAATGGTAAGCAGGTCGCCCGTTGTTGTAATCCATTAACCGCAATATTTTCACAGAGTCGTTCAAAAGTTGCCGGGAATGGCTCAAGACTAATAATGCGCGAATTTTTTGCTCGCTCGGCGGCAAATATTGTGAATCCGCCAAAGTTGGCTCCTAAATCAATAATCAATTTAGCATTAGTGGGAACAAAGTACTCATGACGGCAAAATATAACCCACGCCGTTACACTATCATGGTAGTTATTCATTTGTAGCTGGATTCCCGATCGGGAGCGTAAAATAAATGGGTAGTCAACGCTACCCAACTTTAAATAAGCACGGAGCAACTTCCACCATGAATTTGTCCATCTAATAGCCCGCCAAATTTCTGGAAGGCGATCGAAATATGATAGTGCTTTTATCCAGCGTGGTAAAGGCATACCTCTTGAATTAGACTCCTAGGCTCAAAAGCGTCTAGCGATCGCTAGTGTAACGCAGCTCAATCGAGTCGGACAAGCCGTAACTCCTTCAGCTTACGTCACTACCCTCTAATATATACGACTGTAGCCCCAGTTATCCGGCTTTTTTGCCAAAATCATAAAAATTGTCGCAGCTTTTGGGTTTTGATGCCGCCGCCCCCGCTCGTTCATTGCGCGTGAGAGCCCAAAACACCTGTCATTTGAATCTGATACTCCACCGCTACCCGTCTGCCTAACTCCTCATCTATCAACGGCTCTTAATTGCCCCTACCACCCGCTATATGTAGGGGCAGTGCGTAAGTCCTGAGAGTAATAAGTTGGGTTTCGTTCCTCAACCCAACCTACAATGCTACAACGCTTATCTTTGTTGGCATTTATCTCAAAATTTAGCACTTCCGGGAGAGCCAAAATTGTAGCTCTCACCCGCAG
>JBBQRU010000092.1:0-21794 GCA_038214545.1 Cyanophyceae cyanobacterium
CTAGAAGGTAAGCTAGAAACGATACCGCTGTTGTTGCGGTTGGGTTTAACTGTGGAGCAAATTGCGTCTGAACTTGGTTTAGATGTTGAGGTTGTCAGGCGTGTCGCTCAGGAACAGTCTCAAGGTTAAGCTATTGCTGGGGCGATCGCTCCTAACCTGTTACGACCAATCCTCACCTATGAGGAATTAGCTGAACACCTCTGCCATGTGGAAAGGTTTACCGGCTTGGTCTTTAGCGGATAAGATGGGAGCAGAGGTAAGGTGCCAATCGATTGCTAAGTCGGGATCGTTCCAGAGAATGCAGCGATCGCCTTGAGGCGCATAATATTCTGTAGTTTTGTAAATTCCTCATGCGATTTGTAATGTCTGAGGTTGAGGCAGCGATCGTCCCTCAGCTTGATAACTCTCAACCAACAATTCCAGTACTTCTTGAGCGTTCTTGAGTGCTTCTTCATAGGTGTCACCATCAGTAAAATAGCGTTGAATCTCCGTAGCAAACTCCGGCAGTTCCACCAAATAAGCCTGATCCACTTCAGACCAAACAATATTCACTCGATACTTAAACTGGTTCATCATCCTGCTCCCGGTTTTCTAGCTGTTGTAACGCATCTTTCACTAGCTTTTCCAGATAAGGTTTAGCATCTTTGCCATCTTTTCCTGATAGTGTAATTGGCAATTCTGGCAACTCCGAATGAATCCACCGTTCATGACTTCCTCGAATTCGGACACATTCAAAACCTGATTTACGCAGCATCGCCTTCAATTCTCTAATTTTCTTCGGCATTCTTTCCCCACCTATAACGAGTTAGCTAAAAACCTCTGCTATGTGGAAAGGTTTACCTGCTTGGTCTTTAGCAGATAAGATTGGCGAAGAGGTAATGTGCCAATCGATTGCTAAGTCGGGATCGTTCCAGAGCGACATCGAAGATAGTGCCGAAATCCTCAGTTAATTTTTCTATTTCTAATACGCTGGAGGTCTGACCAAAACTCTCCTCTTGTTACTTTATCTAGAGTTTCTTTCCTTTCTTGAGTATAGTCACCACTTCCCCATCCAGTTTGTTGTAAAAATCGAATAGCATCGACTTGTCCCAAATGTTTAACTAAAATATCGTACCCTTTCTGTCTCAATTCTACTAGTGTCATAATGTGCTTTACCTCATAATCAAGATTGAAAAATATCGTTCCATAATGCGCTCGAATTGCCTCCCCTTCTAAACGAATTCTCTCTTGAGTCCAATCATCAAAAGGGCGATTGAGACAACAAACATCAAGATAAATTTTATAATTACTTTCCTGTTTAGCTTTTACCATGCCACTCCTCACTCAGACAGCAGTTCTGTTTTATACCGTTTAATAGCGATTTATCCTATTTTACGAGTCTCCACTATGAAGAATTAGCTGAACATTTCTGCCATGTGGAAAGGTTTACCGGCTTGGTCTTTAGTCGATAAGATCGGAGCAGAGGTAAGGTGCCAATCGATGGCTAAGTCGGGATCGTTCCAGAGAATGCAGCGATCGCCTTCAGGTGCATAATATTCTGTAGTTTTGTAAATAACTTCGGCTGTGGGTGAAAGGACAACAAAGCCGTGAGCAAAGCCTGGGGGTATCCACAGCTGGTGCTTGTTGGCGGCGCTGAGTTCGTAACCTACCCATTTACCAAAGGTGGGAGAGCTTTTTCGGATATCGACGGCAACATCAAAGATAGTACCGATGATGACGCGGACTAGTTTACCTTGTGGTTGTTGGACTTGGTAATGCAGCCCTCTGAGGACATTGTACCGAGACGAGGAATGGTTGTCTTGGACGAAGTTGAGGTTGAGGCAGGTCTTGTCTGTAAACTTTTGTTGATTGTAGGATTCTAAGAAGAAACCGCGATCATCTTGAAAAACTTGGGGTTCGAGTAGTAAGACATCGGGGATGTCTGTGGATAGGACATTCACGTACTCATGACTCCGGCGATTAGTTATTGATTATCTTATAATTTAAGATGCAATATTTACTCAAAATATCAAAACAGGTTTCTAAAATTTGCTGCTCATTGTATGCTTTTATACTCTAAGCCTCACAGTGTTTATATTTTTGACAAATTTAGAATCTATAAATGAGTAAATTGTGATTAGGATTAGTATTCGTATTTGTATCGATTATAAATAATTATCCCTGGCGTCGAAAAACTTGCTCATATTAGCGATCGCATCAGGAAATGGCTGTCAAACACATCACAACGAGCGGAATTATCTTCCTCATCAGATAAGCCAGGAGTGATGGTACCAGCAGCTATCCCACTCACTTCGGTTCCCTCGGCTTAAAAATTCAATGCTGCGATTGGTGATAGTTGATTTTGTTGAGACTTTGCCCATATCATAAATTCTGATTATTCCTTGTGTCAGATTGCTAGGATATGCTTCAATCGTTTGTGAACATGCTAGTGGTATGTATAATTTCATCCAATTAGCTTGGTAAATTTTATGGTAAAGCCTCCTTACTTTTAAAATGCTTTTCTATACTCCACTCTTTTTGTTTATTTTTCTTCCTGTGACTTTGGCAACTAACTTCGCTATCCGCAGCAAGTGGCGAGAAGTGGTTTTACTGGGTTGGAGTGCTCTTTTTTATTTTTGGGGTGAACCGAGATTTTTTGGTATTGCTGTACTATCAGCTATTGCTGACTACTTCATCTGTAATCAGATATACAAATCAACAGACAAATGGCGTGCCCGTAACTACATGGCAATTGGCGTAAGTCTCAACGTCATAATGCTTGCATATTTTAAGTACACAGATTTTTTTCTCAGTTCAGTCAACGTACTCCTCAACTCGGCCAAAATTAGCTCCTTACCTTTGCTACATGTGGCTTTACCGATTGGTGTATCGTTTATTGTGTTTGAGAAAATTACTTATTTGGTTGATGTTTATCGAGGAGTGGGTGAACCAGCACGTTCATTACGTAGCTATCTGCTATATGTATTGCTATTTCCCAAATTACTTGCTGGTCCAATTGTAAAATACCACGATATTGCCGCCCAATTGACGACTCATCACCAGAGTGTTTCTGGCTTTTTTATAGGATTTGAGCGCTTCTTACTCGGATTGATTAAAAAAGTACTGATTGCTGATGCATTGAGTGAAGTTGTCGATAGTGCTTTTGCCATTCCTATAGAATATCTTGGTTTTACATCTGCATGGTTGGGAATTATTTGCTTCACGTTACAAATTTATTTTGACTTTTCTGGATATTCGGACATGGCAATCGGTTTAGCTCGCATGTTCGGCTTTCGCTTGCTGGAAAATTTTAATTTGCCTTATATTGCCACTAGTTTTACAGATTTTTGGCGACGTTGGCATATTTCTTTATCTACTTGGATTAAGGAGTATCTTTATATTTCTCTCGGAGGAAATCGTCAAGGGATACTACGCACTTATGTGAATCTATTTGTTTGCTTTGTGATTTCGGGTCTATGGCACGGTGCTAGTTGGACGTTTGTTTTGTGGGGGCTATATCACGGATTTTTTCTAGTTTTGGACAAACTATTCTGGCTCAAATTCAGTCAGAGAGTACCCCGCCTACTCAAAATTGCCCTCACACTACTCTTAATTATGATTGGCTGGACATTGTTTCGCTCCTCCTCTCTAGCCCAGTTTGCAGCCTTTATAACCGCGACGTTTTCGCCTGGAAAAGAAGGCTCAGTGATTTTTCTAACCGCAGATCTCAAGACAGCGATTGTTGTTGCTTCCTTGTGGAGTCTGATTCCGGCGATTGGTGAGTTTGATGCCGTTATTACCGCATGGCGATCTTTGAAGGTGAGTCGTGTTTTAGAAAGTTTAGTGCTTAGTAGCTTGGCTTTCATCACTCTGGGTAAGACTATAACAGTGACATTTAATCCATTTCTTTACTTTCGCTTTTAATTGTGAAACTAAAACAGATTTTTAAGAGACTAGATTACCTGCCAATCGCATTCATCTTTTTGATTTTGTGGCTCCCTCTTGGTTTAACAATTTTTACTCTTACTGGCAAGCGCGAAAAATCATGGATTAAATCGCTTGAAGGTCCATCTTTGATGGGGGTGCAAGCAAAGACAGGGGTTAAGGCTATTTTCACTTGGCAAAACTTGATGTCAGGTTCATTTCAGAAGCAAGCCGAAGACTGGATCAATATGCGGATACCGCTGCGGACATTAGCGATTCGAGCGACGAATCAATTTTATTACAGTGCATTTGCTAAGTCATATATGCAAAATAAGCAGATTGTGATTGGTAAAAGTGGCTACATGTATGAAGCTTCTTACATTTCAAAATATTGCAGCGATGTCGGAACAGAGACTTGGAAAGTACGTCAACCAACCGCAAGTGGCCGCGAGGTTGAAAAATGGATTACGGATTTGAGAGAAGTTTCAAACTTTTTCCATCAACGAGGTCAGGCTTTTATTTACCTGATCACACCGTCCAAGGCAGCCTACTTCCCAGAGAAAATTCCCCAGCGGTTTACTTGTTCGCCTGCTATCCCACGCCTTGAGTATCAAATGGCAATCGCTGCTTTGCGCGATTCAGGTCTGACCTATGTTGACGGCAGTAAAATTGTGATGGATGGCAAGGGAAAATACCCAGTGGATTTATTCCCACGCGGTGGCAGCCATTGGAACCTTTTGGGGGCGACTTTGGTGACTCGTGAACTGTTGGCAAAAATTTCGCAAGTTTCTGGGCAGACTCTGCGTCCTTTAGAGTTTTCTTATATTGTTGAGCCTCAGCCGCAGGGATCGGATATGGAATTGCTCAGCCTCGCGAATTTATGGGGATCTGCTTCGGATGATCGATATCCTGTACCAAAGATGAGTTTTAAAAAATCGGCTAGATCTCCAGTTCGGTTAGCGATTGTGGGTAGCAGTTTTATGTATAAAATTATAGAGGTTTTGGATAATGCCGGAACTTTCTGTAAAATAGATTACTATTATTATTTTGAGACTAGACACGAGCGATTTCCTACTGTCGGTGGGTGCCCGGTTAAAGGAGTTGAACAACCTGATTCGCATCAAGAGTTGCTGTCAGCACCAGTAGTAATTCTGGAAGAAAACGAAGCTAATCTGCGCTCTCACCACTTAGAACTGTTAAGGAAGGTGATTGTCAAAAAAAATAATTAGTTAAACACTTCTGCTATCTGGAAAGGTTTACCGGCTTGGTCTTTAGCAGATAAGATTGGAGTAAAGCTAAAGTGCCAATCGATTGCTAAGTCGGGATAGTTTCAGAGAATGCAGCGATCGCCGTGTGGGGCATAATATTCTGTAGTTTTGTAAAGAACTTCAGATGTGGAGGAAAGGAAAGACTTGGGGTTCGAGTAGTAAGACATCGGGGATGTCAGTGGGTAGGACATTCACGTACTCATCACTCCGGCGATGTAGATTATTGATCATCTTATAATTTAAGATGCAATATTTATTCAAAATATCCAAACAATTTTCTAAAATTTAATATTTTCCCTGTGCCTTTTATACTCTGGGTTTCTCAGTATCTATATATTTGGAAAAATTTAGAATCTATGGATAAGGAAATTGTGATTAGGACTACTATTCGCGCCAGGGTTAGCGCGTCTCAAACCCTATTGACAGGTGGATCATAGTATGGCGTTAGAGTTTGAAACAGCCGCCGCTAACACAGAAAGCATATACTGAAAGTGAGTAGCGGCTCGCCGTGATTTTTGGCGAATACTGCGACGAAAAGATGATTCTCGCATCTTTGGCATTGAGTGCAATGCGACGTAGTAAAGCAAAATTTTGTGGGCTATGTAGAGAACGAATTCGACATTCATCTTCATGGAAAGTGACATCTAACGTCCAATGAGCAGAATTTTCAATTCCCCAGTGTTGTCGAATTGCGCTACCGAGCTTATTAGCATCACTGGCAAGACTAGAAATGTAAAATTGCACCTCATTGGTAGTCTTATTCCAATGCTGAATTGAACGTACTACCATTATCACTGTCGTCAATCCTACCCAATCGTCTTGTTCATAAAGCGCAGGAAGTTGTGATATGGGTACAGTGTAAACTTTCCTATTTTCAATTCTGTTATGTCCCTTTTCTACGCGTTGACTAATATTCACATCAACATCTTTAAACCCAAGAGACAGGGAAGTTTCAAACCAATTCTTCACTTGTTGGTGTAATGTTGGATGATTATCTTTAAGGCTTAAAACATAATCGGCATCAGCTTCTATAATTTTTTTGGCAATCGATTTCTGTGTCCCCATTGCATCAATAGTAATGATGCAGCCAGATATATCTAGCATTTCTAACAGTGCTGGAATCGCGGTAATTTCATTGGATTTGTCACTGACCTTTGTTTGTCCCAAGACCAAACGATGTTCACTCGACCAGGCACTGACTGTGTGTAAGGCTTTTAGCTGAGATTCCCGGTCATATGAGCCTCTATGAGTTTTGCCATCTATGGCTACTACTTCTACTCCCAATTTCTCAAAAGCGTGATTGTACCCACTGCCGAAAACATTGCTCAAATTCTTTTGGCTTAATTCTTTCAAACACCCTCCTAAAAGTATCGCTCTCTGGGTATTCCCAATGGTAGTTGTAAAAACGTTTTCAACCACTCCTGTTTACTGATTCCATACTCCTCAATATCTTCCCAACCTTCCGCTCCTGCTATTACGAACATAATCGCTATAGTGATGATATCTATGAGTAAATGATATCTTGTCCTTTCCACTCTGGGGTCTTTTATTTGTGTGAAGTATTCCTGAAACTTAGTGGTAATGTCAAAGCTATCTATGCTGGGTGCAAAAGATGCTTTGGTTTTGCTTTTCTTGTTCTCAAATCCGGTTGGCATTACTCGAAACTCGCACCTACATTTTAATCTTACCCTAGCTCAGATAGTGCCACTTTGTTTCCAACCTGATTGCTGATCAGGCAAGTCCGCTTGTCAATAGGGTTTGAGACGCGCTGACCCTGTATTCGCGCTGCTATTGAATATAAATAACTATCCCTGCCGTCGAAAAACTTGCTTATAGATAGACAAAAGAGAGCCTATTCCATAATATAAATACTTAAGAATATCTTTTGTCTCATTCGAGTTGCTATGGGAGAACAAGTATATGACAATGCAAGCACTAAGGTCAGAGATCTATCAAATAAAATCTCTTAATAATTGGCGAATTCATTTTTATATCTTTAAAATTGCTTTCACAATCATTATTTCTCGAAGACCAGATGCACTTTTAAATGCACAGTTTTGGGCTGAAGACGGTCAAATTTGGTATGCTAATGCTTATAATCAAGGAATACTACACTCATTATTTTCCCCTTTTAACGGCTACTTTCAAACAACTTCGAGACTGACTGCGGCACTTACCCAATTATTCCCTTTGGCATGGGCACCATTAATCTTTGGGAGTGGTAAATATGTAGTAAAAAATATTATTTACTAACTCAAATTCTTTTTTTTTGTTGTTAAGAATTTTAAGAATACTTGACTTGTTAATAAAAATATTCAGTCAATATAATTTTTCAAAATGTATGATTTAGCCAGAATGTGATAGATTTAATAAAGTGACAGTGTTCAAAAATCAACTATTTCAGTTTTTATGTCAGCATCCAAACCTACTTGCCCTAATTGCGGAGGTCAACACACTGTCAGAAACGGCAAAATTTATAATCAAAAACCAAAATACCAGTGCCAGAACTGTAAAAGACAGTTTGTATAAAATCCAACTAATAAAATTATTAACCAAGAGACCCGACGAACTGATTGAGCGACTTTTACTTGAAAAAATACCTCTAGCGGGTATTGCTCGATCTGCCCGTGTTTCAATGACTTGGTTACAAGAATATGTTAATAATAAATATGCCCAAGTTCCCCAACAGGTAAATGTTTCAGCAAAAAAAAGGGGTAAATTGACGCTCGAATGTGATGAGGCTTGGTCATTTGTAGGTCGTAAAAGTAACAAGCAATGCATTGGGTTAGCCTTGGATAAAAAAACCAGAGAAATAGTCGGTGTTTATATTGGTAATCGTGGCGAAGATGGAGAATATCGGATTATGGAATTCTCTACCACCAGTTTATCGTCAATGTACTGTTTGTTATACTGATTTTTGGGCTGCTTACCAAAAAGTTATTCCCCAAAAAAGTCACGAAGCAGTAGGTAAAGAAAGTGGTAAAACTAATCATATTGAGCGATTTAATAATACAACAATGCGCCAAAGAATTTCTCGATTGGTTAGAAAGACTTTATCCTTCTCTAAAAGGCTAGATAACCATATTGGTGCTATTTGGCACTTTATTCATTATTATAATTCTTGTTTTAACGCATAAACTTATTATCACTACATATTTACCACTACCGTTTTTTGCACATCAATTTCATCACCAATGGCAAGTGAAAGCGTTCCGCAGTGGCGGTCTCTTTCAATTCCCGGTAGTTGCTGCCGATATTGGTTTATCCCGATGCTCAGCTTTGTCACACTACTATTTTGGCTGTTGAGTAAAAGACAACCACATCTGATTCGCATAGCGGCTGTACTTGCTCTGGCGATGATGATTTTCGGAATTGTGCTTGACTGGCGCTATCCGGCATTTGCTGATTTAGAATTCAAAACTTATGCCAGCAGGTTTATTACAGCACCGGAAGGGGCTAAAATGAAGATTTCGATAAATCCACCTGGTTGGTTTATGGAACTTACTAAACATTGAATTTGGAGTAAAAGAAATCACGAAATATTATAGTGGGCTGAAGATTTAGAGTTCTAATAATTTACAAGTTTTAAAATAATTCAAAGTTAGCAGCTTTATTAGATAGGTTGGGATTATAATAAGGATCTCTTCTTAATGATTTTAAATATTTACTCCATTTATCATTTAAAAGCTGCCATTCTCTTGGCTTTAAACCTTGTTGCCGACTTGCTGATTCGTAGTGAATGAGTTGAGCAAAAGGTGTAACTACATTACGGTATCCGGCTTGATAAGCTCTTAAACATAAGTCTATATCATTAAAGTTAAGGGGAAAATCTTGATCAAGTCCGCCTAACTGCTTAAATACTTCTTGACGGATCATTAAGCAGGCACCAGTCACAGCTAAACAATTTCTGTTGACAGTATTTGCACAAAAATAACCAGGAATATTTCCTTCTAGACCGTGGTAAGTATGAAAAACTTCACCTTCTAGTAGAGCTACACCGATATGCTGTATTTTCCGATCGGGGAATAAGAGTTTTGCTCCGACTGCACCAACTTCAGGTTGTTGTGCTAGTTCTAGCATTGACTCAATCCAGTCCGGAGTAATGACTTCTGTGTCATCGTTTAACATTAATAGAAATTGTCCTTTGGCTTGCGCCACCCCAAGATTAATTCGCGCACTAAAATTAAACGGTTCAGTACAGCGGACTAGACTTAGATTTGGAGAGGCGATCGCGTCTAAAATTGGTTCTGGGATATCATATCCATCAACAACAATGATTTCAAAGTGAGGATAGGTAGTTAGCTCCTGAACACTGCGGAGGCAATTTTGTAGTAAGCTGACACTTTGACTGCTAATTGTTTTGCCAGCACTGGGAATAATAATGCTAACCAGAGGGTTGCCAACAATATGGCGTCGGACTCTAAAGAAACCTGGGTTTGGTGTTTCTTCAACAATTCCTGAATATGGGCTGCGCTCTAGCATAGCTTCTAAAGCGCTCTTAGCGGCAACATATGCCCACGGTTTGGCGCTGATATTGGATGCAGTTGAGGTGGGAATGACCCGCCAGTGATAAAGAATTTTGGGAATATGGTAAATATTTTGAGTTTTTTCGACAACTCGTAATACTAAGTCGTAATCTTGTGCCCCATCGTATTGGCTGCGGAAACCACCTATTTCCAGAATCAAACTAGTTCGATAAACACCTAGATGACAGGTATACATGCATGCATGAAAATATTCTGGCGACCAGTCAGGTTTGAAAAAGGGATCAAAACGCTCACCTTGAGAATCTATTTTATCTTCATCACTGTAAATAAAGTCAGCATCAGGATGAATATTAATTAATTTGGCATTTTCATATAAAGCATTAATTGCTAGTTCATCATCATGATCTAAAAGCGCTACATAATCTCCTGTAGCCAACTCTAAAGCCGAGTTACTTGCAGCAGAAATATTGCCATTTTCTAGTCTCAATGTAACTTTTATTCGTGAGTCTTTTTCAATATACTTAGCCAATATATCACGAATATGAGGCTGAGTGGAAGCGTCATCAGCAATGCATATTTCCCATTCTGAGTATATCTGAGCAATTACAGATTCAATAGCTTTTTTTAACCATTTTGCCTCTACGTTATAAACAGGGATAATTACTGAAAATTTGGGTTGATGCCATTGAGATATTTGCTGGCGTGCAGAAGTAATATCTCTAGGAGATAAATTATTCTTGGCGATCCATTTTTGATAATTTATTCTTTTGTTCAATTTTGATTTAATACTTTTATATACAAAGCTCGCAGTTCCTTGCGTGCCTCGTTCTTGGCAAATACGCTTAAATTGATTGAGCTTCTCCGTAATAGTAGACAATTTCATTGTTTAATTTTTCATTTTTGATAAGCCAAAATAGTTTGATTAATTAGGTTGGCGAAGAAAAAGTCGTTCTGATGAATTTACGGTACTTAGTTGCGTTAAAGCGCTACGAAAAACATTTGTTTATTTAGACAGATTTATTTAAGATTTCATCGTACAAGTTTTCTAATTCAGTTACTTGCTGCTCAATAGTTTTAATATGATTTGCTGGCGGTACAGGTTGATGATATTTTTCTGGTTCTTGATCTATTCGTTGAAGAATAGCAACTAATTCATCAGTACCTTCTGGTGAAAATATATCTCCATCAATTCCTGGGCGAATATCTTCTGTTAATCCTCCTTTGTTAGCAGCAACTACCCAGACTCCGGCTTGAACAGCTTCACGAGTTATTAATCCAAAGCTTTCTGTCCATAAAGATGGAGCTAGCAAAACATCAATACTACTGAAAAACTCAGACATTTTTTCTGGCGGGAGTTTAGATATAAATTTTACCATAGTAGAACCCCATTTTTCCTGCCTGACTGAACCTTCAATTGTATCTAAATCAACTACAATTACTGTTAGTTCTGTGTTTTGAAGAGCAGCAGAAAGGACGGCTTGTTTCAGAAAATAATAGCCTTTATGGGTGCAGATACCCCCAGCAAAACCTAGCCGAACTTTATTTGGAGAAACTATTTGGCGCGGTAATGGCGGTTGAGATTTAATACCGTTGCTATTTACCTTTATTTGGTCGAAACCGTTTTTGCGGTACTGTTCTGCCTGAAAGTTGGAAACGCCAAGTAAAGCTGTTGCCTGACTTAAATATTTTGCTAAATAGCGACGGCGGACAATTGAGTTATTAATGTCGTCTGTGTAGCGAGACGCAATTAGTGGATCGTTCAGTTGTGGATTGCACTCGTTACCATTATTATCCATCAAAAATTGGCAATCGCCAAGCCACCAGGCATCATGGACAGTGACAATATAAGGAATTTCTAATTCTTTTGCTGCTACTAACAGAGATGCTGTTAAAAGTTGAATACAATGAAAATGAATTAAATCAGGAGAATGGAAATTTAAATATTGCTTAAAAATTGCATAAACTGCCGCATCTTGATAACGCCAATCGATATCAGCACTCATACCAACGCTTAAAGATGTCACATGAACTCCATCTTGAGTGTACTCAGTTAATTGGTAAGGCTGTGGATTTCTGACATCGCAGGTAAAAACGTATAAATCGTAGTTTTCTCGCTTAGTTTTGAGCGTATCCACAATATTTTTCATGACTACTGTGGCACCACCTAGAGATTGAGGTGGATAAAGTACATTTACAAATAGTAATTTTTTGCGTTTACTTCTGTCTTCAAGTATGGCTGTACCTTGAATAGTAGAGCGTTCAATCACATCATTGAAGATCGACTTGAGATTATCTGCAAGTGTAACCGGATTATATTTAGTTGTAGCTTTATTGTAAGCTTGCTCCGCCATTTGATGACGCAAATCTAGGTTGCTGACTAAAGCATCAAGTTTATTAAACCAGTCTTGAGTAGTGGTGGCGAGAAAGACATCAACTCCATCTTCTACAACTTCAAGATATGTTTGGGTAGCACTGACAACAGAAGGAACTTTCAATAATGCGGCTTCTAGCCATTTTATTTCACTCTTAGAGTCTGGGAAGACACCGGCTTCTAAGGGGGCAATGTTAATATCTGCTTGCGATAAAAACTCAAGATATGGTTCTATTTGCAAATATTGAATGCGATCGATTCTATCTAAGTAGGGTAGGAGCGATTCAGGTAAATTAAGATGACCGATCAGTGTGAGGCGAACATTTGAATGTTTTGCTAAGATTTCTACTAAACTGGAACTGACAATTAGGAAATCAGCATCATGTGTTTTTGTTCCACTACCATAAAAAATAGAAATATAATTTCTAGGAATTTTTGGCAACTTAAATTCTAAATAATTATTAATTATAGAATCTAAACCATTACGATGAATATAGCAGTTATTATTACCGACTACTTCTGCCATTTTTTTGCCTAGAGTAGGTGTTGAAGAAATTGCATATTTACATAATGACATTGCCTCTCGGTAAAGCTTTGCGCCATTAATCAGTCCTGATATTTCTTCGGAGGAAAGTTGCAGGTGGGGAGATTGAAGGATTAAGCTATAGCTATCTAAATCAAAAACTAGGTCATCTATATCAAAAAATACGATTTTGTTTAAGTGTTTGGCATAATTAATCAGTTCAATAACTTCTGGCAAAGCAGGAACTCTATAGAAAATGACAATATGGCAAAAATGGATCTGCTGGTGAGCCGAGAAGTAATCAGTCCAACTGATTGAGCTAACTTTATAGTTGATATACTGTAATTGTTCTATTTTTTGGTGGATGCGATAGCGTAAGCATTGCGGTATGCTCATTTCACCGACAATTAATATCGTTGGTTGCTGAGGCACTTTGAGAGAATGAGTTACGGGTAGTAAGACTTTTGAAGTATGAAGTGGAGTTTCAGGCAATTGCCGGGTTTTGGGAGCGGTAGATACAAATGCTTTGAACTTTTGCTTAAACTTAATTACTTTGGCGCGTAATTTCCAAAATTTACTTGTCTCCATCCAAGCGATAATTGCTTGCGATCGCTGTAAATCCGTCTTCGTTTTTTCTAGTTGGAACTTTACTCCTGCTAGCTCGTTGGCTGTATTTGTTTGTGTTTGATTCAGTAAACGTTCCTGATCAGTCATCTGTTTTCAACCCTAACGCATGTTTAATTTTAAACCACGATTTACGTAACTTCCAGAATTTACTGCTGTGCATAGCAGCAATAGTTACTTTCGATTGTTCTAATTCCACCTGAGTTTGCTGTAATTCTACTTGAGTTTGCTGTAATTTTACTTGAGTCTGTTGTAGTTCGGTTCGTGAGTGCTCCAATTCCACCTGAGTTTGGATAATTTTTGCTCTTTTTGCCAGCGATTGGGGAATAATATCGAGACGTGCCTGAACGATCTGTGCCACCGCTTGTGGCGAGTTCGTTAAGCGAATATCTACGGCTGCACGCTGGGCTTTTTTCTTGGCTTGTGCTGGTTGTTCGTAAACCTGGCGCATTAACTGCGCGGCGTGAGCAATATTTGGTTCTGCCCAAAATTGTCCTTGCTTGTAATGACCGTAATCTTGTTGCAGTTGAGTTAATTCATATTCCACCGGATAACTATTATTGACAGTCATAAAGTCCATGTTTCCAGACCAGCCAGTAGCAATGACCGGCTTTTCTAAGAACATGGCTTCAGCTAAGGTTAAACCGAACCCTTCCGAGCGGTGTAGTGATACATAACAATCACATACACTGAGTAATCCACTTGTCTTGTCTCTAGATAAATATTCATTAATCAGGGTAATTCTAGCGTCGGCAATGGCATCTTGAAGCAGCCCAAAATTTTCTGGGTCGTTCTCTCCGTTAATGCATTTTAAAACTAATCTTACTGGTTCGGTCGGCTGAAAAGCTTTTTTAAAGGCTTCCACGACAGCTAGAGGATTTTTTCTGGGTAAAACGCTGAAAGCGCTAAATATGAATAAGAAGACAAACTCGGATTCGGATATGCCAAAATCTGCCTTAGAGTATTTAACTTGAAGTTTGATGTCTACTATATGTGGAACAGTAACTACTCGGACAGGAGATTTTTTCATAATAGATTGATACATAAAGTTGCTACCAACCCAAATCTCATCAAAATACTCAAATTTATCTAACCATGCTGCGGGAAACTCTGGTAGTTCCCATGCCCAAAGACCGATATTATATTTTTTCTCAAAGTATTGATGACCGATCTGATTTATAAATTCAGAAATTTCTTGAGCATTAATACAAACTAAATTAGTAGGATAAGGATTATCTAAACTAAAATTACTGAGAGTATTATCTTCTCTACGACTTGGTACACATGCAGAAAAATCTAAAAGCGCAAGTTCTTGGTCGCAGATTTTTAAGGCTGTAACATAGCCGCGTGCCGCTTGACCAACCCCAGATTCGGCAGTTAAATATCCGCAAATATTAACCCCAGAAAACATGCTTAAATTTGATTGATTGGCGTAATTTAAAAAAGGGTGATCGTAAGAAAGCATGTTGATTATAGATATTCTCCGAAAAACTGCTTAATGATTTTGACTAATTTTTGATCCATTTATGATATTCAAGATTTACCTCCAAATAATCATACAAGATTCAGCCAATTTATCCGGTCATTTTAAACTAAATCCCACACTGTTGAAGGCGCATTCTACCAACTCTTTGACGGAGTGAGTCTCACCACTGGCAATAATAAAGTCATCTGCTGAAGATTGCTGCAACACCAGCCATATGGCATGTACAGCATCTTTTTTTAAAAATTAGAATTAATTGGAATGCAAGCCACATCAATCCACTGTAATCCTTCCCGCTCAAAAACTAGTTGTACGTCATCTAAGTCTTTCAATTCATTTAGACTACCATCTGATTTTATCCAATGCACGACGTAGCCTAAAGTCAAGATAACTTGGTAAAGCTCTTGAACACCGCTTGAAAAAAAGCGTTTCATTGTCTCAGGGTTGATCTCGAGGACAATAATAGGATGATTTCGCTGGATAGTTGCAAATGCACCTCTGATTACATGAATTTCTGAACCTTCAGTATCTACTTTGATCAGAGATATTTTTTGATTACAAGGATTTACTGGTATCAAGCTGTCAAGCGTTTGGCAAGCTACGAGTTGTTTCTCTCCCTCTCGAACTCCGCTGGTAGAAAAAAATGAACATCCGGCGACTTCCTCAACATATGAAAACTCTAACTCAATAGCTTCATCCCACAGACCAACTTGCTCAGAACTAACATTTTCACAACTATTAATTGACAGATTATTTTTTAAATAAGCGTGATTTGACGGAGATGCCTCATAACAGAAAACATGACCCATCTCACCCACTATTTTAGACATGAGTATGCTATGCACACCTATGTTGGCACCTATGTCTATGCAAATATCACCTGCTTTCAAAAACTTGCTAATAACGAGCTGTACATGTGGCTCATAACAACCATTTACTTCAATATGTTGCACTAAACTTTGATCGACTGATGAACCTATCACATGAAAACTTCGCTGCTTAACTTTAGAAAATATTTGCTCAGGTAAATTACATGTAACTAATTTATATTTTGGTATGCTCAGTTTATTTGAATTGACAACTCTCTCGATAATGCCAGCATACAAATTAGCAGCAATTTCGTAGGAGGAATAATTAGCCGCAAAAAAAGCTGCATTTTTACCTAATTGCTTTCGAGCTGCTGGATTACGCATCAATTCTTCCAGATAAGCAACTAGTTGTGGTACTTCCATCTCACCTATCTCTACTTTCCAACATACAGAGTTTGGTAGTTCAGCAAACTGGTGATAGTCACTGACAATGCAAGCCTTACCGTATCCGAATGCTGTCATCAAAGAACCTGAAGACTCTCCAAAGCTTGGGTATCTGAGATTGAGGACAATATCGCTTAACTTCATACCAATCTCAAAATCTTCAGGATTGAGATAGCCTGTCATGATTACGCTATCTGAAATACCTAATGACTCAATTTCCTGTTCTAAGTTTATCGACGGGTCTACCATCTCTCCAGCGATCAGTAATTGTATAGGATAACCCTTTTCCCGAAGTATCTTTATAGCTTGCAAAATTTCAAGTGGACGTTTTAGTCTATGAATAAAGCCAAAAGTAGATATCAAAAAATTTCGATTAGAAATTTTAAAGCGTGTTTTAAATGATAGTTCATTTAACATTAAGTTGCGACTTTTATCAACAGAACCATGAGGAATTACAAAAACGTTATCAATCTCTTGCAATTCCTTTTTGACCCATCGACTATGAACTATAGTAGCAAGACTGCGTTTTGCTAAAGCATGGGACATCGGAAATTTCCAGATCTCCGGTTGAATGTCATCAAATTTAATAGCTTGATAACTAGACTTTCCTAGCTCACAATATCCTTTGCTAAGAGCATCTGCATATAGGTACTCGTCATCTTTTCCTAAAAATGCATCGGCGAGAAATGGATGAATATTAAAATCATGAATCACAACAATGCCAGGATATTGCCATGCCATTTTATAAATTTTTGTATGAAAATTTGTATTGTTGCCAATATGGTAAATAACACAATCATATTTACTTATTTCTTGAGGCAACAAAGAAATATTTTTAGTTTCTAAGTCCAAATCATCAGCAAAACTCTGTTTTTCATCTTCCAGATAAATAGTAATATCTACGTACTGCTTTAGATTCTGTACTATCTCAAAGCTATAGTCAGCAATACCGGATCGCTGAGGTGGGAACGGCGATACGTAAGCAATTTTACGAAGCGATAAACCTAAGTTATTCGTAGCCAACAACGTATTAGTAAATAATTTACCGTAACTCGCAGTAGTTTCAGCCCACGTAAATTTTTGAGCCTGTTGAATAAACTCTTGCCGTCTGCTGTGATTGCTTTCAGCATCGCGAAGCGCTATCTTTAAAGCAATAGCCATGTCCTGAGAGTCTTCTGGCGAACAATAATAGGCTAAATCTCCGATAATTTCTGGGATAGATGAAACTTTAGTAGTTACAACTGGTAATCCACATGCTAATGCTTCAAGTATCGGTAGCCCAAAACCTTCATAGCGCGACGGAAAGAAGAAGACGCTAGCTGCTTGATAAAGTGCAGGTAACTCATCATCCTCAACATAACCTGTGAGGACAAGTTTATCTAAAACACCTAATTCATCTGCTAGTTTTTCATAATTTTGTCTAGCTTCATCACTACAAGCACAGACAACATAAAATTTAAGATCTTCAAATTCTTGCTCATTATTTTTCACAACATGAGAAAAAGCTTCTAAGGCTTTGAACATATTTTTTCTAACATCAAAGCCACCTGTAAATAATACGTAACGAGTTGAAGATGGCGCTTTGACTGAAAGATGTGACCAAAACTTTGTATGATCTACTCCTAAAGGTACTACTACTGATTTAGAAGAAATTTGTGGGGCTATTGTTTCAAAGTCCTGATTCGCACTATGAGAAATAAAGATTAATTTGTCTGCCCAAGTAGATAGTTTTTCAATTCGGCGGTGATATTCTATCCGTTGATGTACCGGCCATTGTTCGAGATAATCCTGTGACATCATCAATGGAATTAGGTCATAGATTGTCGCAAAAATAGTAACATTACATAACTCAGTAGGTAAAATCACATTCATCATTAATGGATTGGGAATCCAGTAGGCATCAATTTTCAACTCAGTCACTACTTTATTTAAAGCCTGACTATAGTCAGTTGTCTGTTTTAGATAATCATGTTGATTTAATGACTCACTAACCGTAATCGGAATCAGCCTTTTTTGTACTGCTGGGCTAAAATGCTTTAAATCTGAAATATCTCGTACAGTAATCAGCCATTCTTTACTAATATCGTTAAGCACTAATCCTTCGCAGATCCGTTTAAAAACTACACCAATGCCACGATTGATTTCTGGTGTCGATAGAGTTTGACCGTCAATTAAAAACTTCATTTTTGATCTGCCCCCTTAAAAAAACATCTATCACCGAATTCCAGGTATATTTAGACTTTACATACCGCTTACCTGACATTGCGATCGCTTTGCCTGTATCTTGGTTGCTTAAAATCTTTAACGCAGCGACAAATTCCTCGCTAGATGAAATAGGTATACCTCCTTGACTCTTGCGGCAATGTGCAGTAGTAACTTTACCACCTTGATGTACAATAACAGGTACCTCACAAAGCCAAGCTTCCATTAGTACTATTGAGAAGCTTTCATTTTGAGATAAGTTGATTAACCCCAAAGCTTGGGAAATAATTAAATACTTATCTTCTTCTGGTACAAATCCCAAGTCTAAAAATCCTTGTTCATTAGGCACAAGGTTAGCATCGCCTCCCCCTAGAAAAACTAGAGTAGCTTCCCCATGCTCTAAACGATAACTTCGGAAATAATTGACTAAATCAAGTATATTCTTACCTACATCTTTTCTGCCAACATACACAAAGAATTGCGTTGTCAGATTATATTTAGCTCTAATATCTTTTATTTTGGAATCATTTAAAGTTAGATGCTCAAGAGCGACTGGTAATTCTACTCCTACTCCAATTACCGAACTTTCAACAAGCCGACGACCGATTGAGCGTCCATAATATTTAATTGCTAAGGTTCTTTCTTCCTCTGTTAAGAAAAAAACATGCCGGCTTTGAGCTAACATTTCTAATGTGGTAATCCATTTAAATTGAGGTTCATCATGAAGGCAAGGTATAATACTAGCTCTACCTTTTAATGATTTAACTACTGAGTAAATTAAGCCTTGGGTGTACGGCATACCAATAACCAAATGCCCTTGTGTATTAACTTTGGCGTAACTAATTAGCTCCTCACTATTAATAGTATTCTCGACAAATCGACGTTGAGATGCTAGCTCTATTTCCATTCCATGAATAATTTTATAGTTAATTTCATGGTGAAAATCTTCATCTTGCTGCTGATTTACTGGAAAACGATGCACTGTCACGCCATTAATCTTTTCAACTCCGGGCGAAAGGGTATTTTGCCACCAACTTTCAAAGGGAGAACGACAACAAGTTGTCAGCACCTGTACAGCAAAGCCTCTGTTGTGTAATTGTTCTGCGAGAGTTCTCGCTGCTACTTCTGCTCCCCCAGCAAAATCTCCATACCAAGGAGTCACGAATGTAATTGGAGTGTCACTCATAAGTAAGCTTTTTTAGAAATTACGGCAAAATCAGGTGCTGCATAGAAATTGGATTTAACAATTTGAATTAGAGGATTTACTCTGGAGGCGAGGGGATTATCTGCTTCCACAAACTCAAGTGTGTCTTCGAGTCGATGTTCGCTCAGACGCAATAACTTTACATCGGCAAATCCGCGTTGCTCAAATAAAAATTTAATCGTTGGTGGAAATAGCGGTTGGCGATGAGTCGGATCTGAATAAAAATTACATGCCCCAACAATTATGTTTTCTGGGTTTGGTGACTCAAAGATAGCTAAACCTCCACTATCGAGTACCCTGACCGTTTCATCTATTAATTTTACTAATACTTCAAATGGCAGATGTTCAATAATATGAAACCCAGTCACAGCAGCTAAACTAGCATCTGGTAAAGATTGCAAATAAGTAATTACATCTGCTTCTATGACCTCTAGATCTTTTTCTCGGCATTGTTCGATCATTACCCTATTAATATCTATACCTCTAGCTATATAGCTAGATTCCTGTAGCAACTGTAGCCATTCACCCCGTCCACAGCCTACATCTAAAATTGGCAATGAAGGTGCATTGTTTTTTGCTTCCTCAATTAAGGGTAAGTAAACTTTTAATCTGTTATAAATATCTTCATAACTGCCTCGAAACTGATTTTCAAAAGCCACGTAAAAAGAGTCTAGGGAATGTTCTTCTTCTTTAACCAAGATTTGCAGTTGTTCTTGATTCAATGGTTCTGGCAACCGCCTTACTTCTTCCAGAAATAGCGTAATCAGACGTTTCTGCTGCATTAGGTCGTTCTTAAGATAACTGTCATTTTTGAGCTGCCGTTGATTCATGCTCTGAAAACGGCTATCTACAGCATCCCGGTACTGCTCGATTGCTTGAAGGTGACTATCTACAGCATCCCGGTACTGCTCTATTGCTTGAAAACGTCTATTTACAGTATCCCGGTACTGCTCGATTGATTGAAAACGGCTATCTACAACATCCCAGCTGCACTCCATTCCATGAAGGCGATTGCCTACGGTATTACAACGCTCATCCACTTGTGCTTGCAAAGTCGTTATTTGTGCAATTAGTTGCTTGTTGAGTGTTACCGACTCATTTAAGGAATTTATTAAATTTAAATTGACCTCTCGTTGATCTTTAAAGATAAAATTTAGAACTTTAATAGCAATTTTTTGCAGCCATTGAATTAGATTTAAAGGGAAGCGATTTAAAGAATCAGGCAATTTTGTGCGGACTTCAGCTCTAGATTCGGCATTTTTTAGCCAACCCTGAATCTGACTAAGACTAAAATCTATTTCTGAGTGTTGAACATTTAAGCTTGCATTGACTGGCGAAGCCTGACTTTGACGCTTATTTACCTCCTCCCGAATCTTTTGCATTAATTCACCGACATTAATTTCCGGATTATTGGCTTCAAACATAATTTTTATACTTCCTTGGCAAGCACATAACATTTTGTCTCGCTAGTATCAACATTTGCTTTCATATCTACTAATCCATCGCAATAAATACTATTATTGACTTCAAAAACAACTAGCTCATCAATCCAGTCATAGCTAAGACCTTCTTCGGAATGTATACCTACTGTTACTGTATAGACGCCTTTATTTAGGTAGCAAGGCATTTGAAAACTGACTGTTAATTGCTCAAATAAACTTAATTCTGGTAATTTGGCACTCAAAACGTGAGTGTTTGTTCCATAAATGACTAATCCCATGAGATTTCTAATTGAAATACCTACAATTAAATCTGAAAGTTCTGCTTGTGCTTCCAGTAAAACTTTCACACAGAAAGTTTTACCGGTTTCTACTTTGGTTAGCTCTTTTGCATTTAAATCAGAAATTTTAACATCTTTAATAACCGCTAGTTTGTTCCCATGTCTATGCAAAGGAGCATTTGAATCGCTTTTCACAAAATCATCCTGAATTTCCAAAAGCTCAGTTTCCTCAGCTTCTACTTCATTTTGATCCGAACTTAATAAAGCGATATAGTGATTAACTACATCTTTGGGTTCGCCTATTTCTAATATTCTGCCATGATTCATCAGTACCGCACTCTTACAGAGCATTTTGACACTGCCCGCATCATGAGAAACAAATAAAATAGTTACTCCTTGATCTTTCAACTGGCGAATTCGTTTCATACACCGAGATTGAAATCTTGCATCTCCTACAGCCAATGCTTCATCGACTATAAGTATTTTCGGCTCTGTATTAGCAATAACTGCAAAAGCTAGTCTAACTACCATCCCACTGGAATAGGTTTTCACCGGCTCTTCGAGAAAATCGCCAATTTCCGCAAAAGCAGCAATATCGTCAAACTTCGCTTCTATCACACCTTTGCTTAAACCTAAAATTTGCCCATTGAAAAATACATTCTGCCGCCCTGTAAACTCAGGATTAAACCCACTACCCAGCTCTAGTAATGCTGAAACTCGCCCATTAACTTGAACTTCTCCAGTTGTGGCGGTGAG
>JBBQRU010000093.1:0-21716 GCA_038214545.1 Cyanophyceae cyanobacterium
GCATCTATTTTATAACCATAGCCTTTAATTGCGTCAACTTTTCTAAAATACCAGTAACGCTTTTGAGATGTTGCTGCTAGTCCGCGCACGTAAGCCATCTCATTGTTTCGATCTACATTATAAAATGCGTGAGAGCCATCAGGAAAATTAATGACTACTGTCCCTTCCATTAATGCTTCTTCTAAGCCCTTACGAGTCAGATATACTAAAGGTTCAACTTTCCCAAATTCTTTACCTCCTGGCTCGTAAATACCTGACAATACATCTTGCTTAGTGTATTTTGTGTAAAATTTGTCAACAGCTAAATTATCTTTTAAACTGTATAAGGGAATATTAAATGTTGCGGTTTTTGTGTGTGAGCCTGCATGATTGAATACCGCATATTTAGTAATTCGTAACTGTTTGCGGCTCGGACTTTGCGGATTATGAGCTGTCCACTTAATGACGCGGAAGTTATCGTTGATAAAATTTGGATCTTGTAAGCGCGTTGGTCGATTGCTGGCTATATCTTCTTGTAAGACAGCGCTCATAAAATCTAAAGTCTTGAGAATATCTTCTACTTTAACTCCTTGAGTGCCAAGTAGACCTGACCGAAGTATATCTGGATCTGCTTGAGAGTACTTTTGGAAATACTCCCGAGTATTCACCAAAACTTTTAATAAATCTCGTTGATTAAAATTAACTTTAGTGCTAGGTAATTTCCCTGGATTGAAAACTTGCTGACCTTCAACGCTAAATTTATATTTTTGCATCTCATCAATAACTTGATAAGCTGCTGTTTGTGCTGGTGGGGATAAAGATAGGTTTTTTGTTGATGGAAGTAAAGGCTGGCGATTCTCTATGTTTTCTGGATAGGCTGTGGAAACGGGATCGCTTTGCTTTACCCTGTTTACAACCAAATCTGCTGGATGAGAGGTTGATTGTTGAGAAGAAAAGGAATTTTCATTATTTTGAGAGTGAGCGTATATATAGCTACTACCTAAGCTAGTAAGTAATATTGCCGTCAAACCTAATATGAGGTGGGTTTTGCTCAATTGGATCTTCATAAGTTTTTTAAACTAATAATACATGGGCGTTCGTACTGTATACTCAAGTACTAATAACTACTTGAATTACAGAATCTTTTTAATTTATACCTCACTAGAATATACAGTATTTTAGCGATTACTAAATATTATGTATATCGGTTCGTTAGGGCGCTGAAGCGCTAATACAAACCGACGTAGTGTCATCTGGATTTAATGACCTTGGACTAAACGAGCAATGCTATAGGCAGCAAATGCGGCAGCACTTCCGACTAAAAAGGTTTCTAAAGCACCTTTCAGCGGCGGTACCGATGTAAACTTGCCTTTAACAGCACCAAAGATGATCAAAGCGATTGAAGTAGCGAAAATACTTAAATAAAATGCATCTTTAACTGTCAGCCCAAATCCGTAGGGTATTAGAGGTACTATCCCACCGATAATATATGACCCACCAATAAAAATAGCAGTTTTTAAGGCTTGTTCGGGATTAGGCTTCTCTAAACCTAGTTCTTCTTTCATCATAAACTGCGCCCACCCTTCCCGATTCGCGACAATACCTTTAACCGCTGCCTCAAGCGTGTCTCCTTCGAGTCCATATCCGGCTAAGATCCCCCTAACTTCGGCAATTTCTTCTTCTGGACACTCCACAATCTCCTGTTGCTCCCGTCTTAGTTCTGCCTCATAGGTATCAGCTTCGCTCTTGGCTGCGAGATAGCCTCCTAAACCCATCGAGATCCCACCCGCCGCCAATTCTGCCACTCCCGCAGTTAAGACAATATTACTTTGAGCGATCGCCCCAGCCAACCCCGCCGCCAGCGCAAAAGGCACTGTCAACCCATCGGACATGCCAATAATGATGTCAGAAATCGTTTTACCGTCAATTTTAAAGTTCATGAGCTAGCTAAGAATAATAGTAAAACTGCACATATACATCACAGTACACGTAGTTTCACATTAAGTTTAGAACTCGTTACACTATCTGAAGACTTAAAAGGTTAATTTTGTGACCTGCTTTTGGGGTAGAGGATATCTAAAATACTTTTATTCAATGGCGGCCAACACAGCTTTTGGGAGTAACTTATCTTTAAACCAGATAACTTTTGCTGGGACATCACTAACCTTGACCCCAGCTTTTTCTAAATTCAATCGCTCAGAAATTGCCAAAATTAAGTTATCACACTCTGCACGCCGCACCTGCGAAAACTTCTTTTGTAAATATTCCGGTCGCCAATAACCCACAATTTCTAACAAGAATGTGCGACCATCAGGATGTACCAAGCGGAAATCGGGAATCATTACACTTCCGGGAATCGGAATCAAATCAACTTCTCGCTCTAACACCCAATCAGTCTTCAAAGACTCCCACTTATCCGCAAAGGATGCTTCTAACATACTGTCGTAAGGTTTCCCTGGTGGGTAATGAGAAACCAAACCGCACTCAGAAGAAAGGGTGAAACGTCCAGTTTTCCAAGTATTTGTGTAGACATCGCGAATTTGCAACGTTGTCGCTAAACTCCATTTTGTCACATGCAGTAACGCTGGGAGAAGTTTAGCGATCGCTAGTCCATACCGCGTACTCGGATTAAACAAACTTGTCGGGCCATCAACCGTAATCGTAAACCCGTGGTCAGCATCCCCCTCAATATAAGCCATCAATTGAAACAACTTGAGATAGCGAAATAACAGCTTATATTCTCCCGGATCATTACGATGAGCATGGATAATCAGTTGACTAGCACGATAAAACACACCTTGTACTTGAGATAAATTATACCGATGCAACAAACTCTCAGGTGTGGGCGCATCAAAAACCGTCAAAATTCTGTTCTCAATTAAATCTGCATACAATCCCTGTCTAACTTGTTCCGGTAAAACTTCCCTTTCTAGTTCATGACTTAACTCATTCGCCACTTGACTCAAAGTCTGAAGCGTTGATTCCCGACTAGTCACAGCATTCGCCGCTACCGCAAACACTCTTTCGCGTAACATCGGCGGTTCCAAAGGACTAACCACCTCAAACGTGCAAAAACTGCTTTTGAGAATATGTGCTAACCCGCGCTTAACTTTAAAATCAGGTGTATCTCCTTCTAACTCCAAAAGCTGACGTTCCAATTCACCTTGAGTATCACCTACCGCCTCATGAAAACAAGCAATTAACTCAATTGCAACATCAAGACTTGGCTGCTCAATCTTCAGTTTCTTCGGGATTATCTCCTCCCCGTTTTGTCTCGAAGTCAGTAGATCTGTTGGTAACATTTTTATGCTGATTTTTTAAATTGGGTTTTTTAACCTGATACTTAATTTCCATCTGTTCCGCAGCTTTATAACTGCTTTCCTGACCACTCCCATAAACAACACGCAAATTGCTTTCTCCGTGTCGCCGCTGCGAAGTTCCCTCCTCACTCGTATCCTCAGCAATCACCTCATACATAATCGCCCGCTTATCTGGTTGACCTTTCCTTAACACCCTCCCCAACCGCTGAATATACTCCCGCGCCGAACCCGTACCAGACAAAATAATCGCAATTGAAGCCGCCGGAACATCCACACCCTCATTCAAAACATGACTAGCGCAAAGCGTTTTATACACACCGTCACGGAATTTAGTTAAAATTTCATGCCGTTCTTTGACAGGAGTTTGGTGTGTAATTGCCGGGATTAAGAACTCATGGGAAATACGGTAAACTGTGGCATTGTCAGCCGTAAAAATCAAAGTTCTTTCTGGGTAATGTTTAGCTAAGATATTCGCCAAAATCCGCATTTTACCATCAGTACCTAAAGCAATTTCTTTGGCTTCACGGTGGGCTAACATAGCTCGGCGTCCAGCTTGCGATCGCGCACTCATTTGCACGAACATCTGCCAACCTTGTAAACTACCCAAAGAAATTTTCGCCGACTTCAAAAAGTCATTCCGCAATTGAATTAACTGAGTATAACGCTCACGTTCCATCTCAGATAACTTGACTTTTACCTGTACAACCTCATGATTAGCTAACGCTTGACCGGCTAATTCTGCTGCTGTCTTACGGTAAACTTCTTTACCAATCAAAAGATTTAAATCAGCATGTTTACCATCAGTACGTTCTGGTGTGGCACTCAAACCCAAACGATAAGGTGCGATCGCATACTCAGCAATAACGCGGCTAAAATCCGTTGGTAAATGATGACACTCATCAAAAATCAACAAAGCATACTGATTACCCAATGTTTCCGCATGAATCGCCGCACTATCATAAGTCGCCACCAAAATCGGTGTCCGATCCCGCGAACCACCTCCCAACAAACCCACCTCCGCATCAGGAAAGGCTGTTGTCAGGTGTGCATACCACTGGTGCATTAAATCCAGAGTTGGCACCACAATCAGGGTAGTCCGAGGCGTCGCTTGCATCGCCATTTGTGCCAGGTAGGTCTTACCAGCAGCGGTAGGTAGTACCACCACCCCTTGCCGACCAGCTAACTTCCAAGCCATTAGCGCTTCACTTTGATGCGGATATGGTTCCATTTCCAAACTCGCCACCAAATCCACAGCCCGAAAAGCCTTCGCCTCATCAATAAAGTCGGTTTTTTCCGCTTGTAGCGCCTCGACCAACGGACGATATTGAATTGCGGGAATCCGGAATTTCTCTACGCGATCATCCCAGGTAGCGAAATCCATCCAAGCTTTACTACGCGGAGGTGGATGCAGAATCAATGTGCCGCGATCAAAGGTTAATGTCGGGTTGCGAGCCATTTTGAACTTTCTGCCAAGTCTGAGACACCTTATTACTCATAGCGTAAAAAGGACATCAAATTCTCGAAGTCTCTTTGTTGTGAAGTTACAATGAAAATAACGCTTATCTGAAGAATACCGTGTCAGAATTGCCATTACGCGATCGCTATAGTGCCTTTATTGACGAAATTGTCCAAACTACCCTCAAAGGCAAGATCAGTTCCCAAGAACAGGTCTATCAGATGCTATTGCAAAATGTCACTCCTGGCACGGGGGAAGTTTTCGAGATGGTTTTGAGTGATAGCCTCAACGCCACTCAGCAGGTGGTGAAATCGGAAAAAGATGACCTCAAACAGGCAAAGGCTACTCGCAGCCTGAGGGCAATGAAAACCATTCAAAGCCAATGGCAACGAGCGGAAGAGCAAAATCAAGCTAACTCTGCCATTCAAGAAGCCGTTCGGGATATTGCCACAGCTACAGAGAGCGATCGCCCAAGTGTATTATTGCGTGTACTCGATCCCAATCGTCAATATCCGCTGAATTTACAACAGTTGCAGCAATTAGCACTCGCCTTGCAGCAGGAATCTTTAGAGGGGATATCGGCAGGAATTAAGGGTGGTGTTGCGGCTTGGGGACGACTGCAAGACCATTTAGTGAGTTGGATGTATGAACAAAGTCGCGGTCCTCTCGGTTTTGAAAGCGCATCTGCACAACGCGGCCCGTGGGCACTTTGGGAAAAGCAAGTTAACAGCTTTTTACCGCAATCACTATTCCACTCGTTGGCAATGGAGCAATCAGTCAGTGAATTTGCTCAACAGCAAAGTCGAATTAGTATCAGTGACTGGGTAGAATTGACATTAGTGATGCAATATTTGCAACGTGGATTGGTGAGTTGGTTTGACCAACAAGCTTATGATATTAAAGCTGGGTCAAAATTATCGATTTCTACTTTTCTGACCTTTGCGGCGATTTGGAGTCAGTTAGGTAACGGCTTACGAGATGGCAATTCGATTTACAGCGATGCTTGTAATCAAGTTATGTTACAAATTCTGCGAACCTTTGCCGCGCGATCCTATTTTCCGTTATATGGCGGGATTTTCGCCTCTTTTTCTGGTGGTTATTTGCGCGATGCGCTTTCCTATCTCGATGAACCCCTACAAAGAGTCGAAGGAACTCAAGAAAAAGCGCGAATTTTGACACTTTTAGGTTATTCGCAACGGGCTTTGGGACAATATCAGCAAGCGATAGGCTTTCATCAGCAAGCGCTAGAAATTGCCCGAAATGCTGGGGATCGTCCGTGCGAAATCGCTAATTTTAACCATCTTAGCCGGACTTACGTACAAGAAAAGAATTATGAGTTGGCGATAAATAATGCTTCGCGAGCACTGATATTGAGTAGACAAGCAGGCGATCGCTTAGGAGAGGCAAATGCACTCTCTAATTTAGGTTACAGCGAAGTGATGCAAGCGCAGCAAACAGAACAAACCGAGCCAGAAACTTATGAGATGGCGATTAATTATCTGCAACAAGGCTTAGCATTATCTGAGAAATTAGGTGATGGTCAAAGTCAAGCTTTATGTTTTAGCAGTTTAGGTATTGCCCATTTGGTGATTCAAGAACCACAAAAAGCAATCAAATATCTCGAAGATGCCTTTAAAACCGCCCAAGCATCTGGAGACTTATACCTACAAGGTCGCAATTTAGCAAATTTAGCTGAAGCTTATTACAGTCTACTTTCCTTCGAGAAAGCTATTTATACTGGTTGCCTAGGAATGTATTTATTACAACAAATTTCCTCCCGCGAATGGCGTCAACCAGCCGGTTTAATTACAATTATCCAAGGACAAATGGGAGAAGCTTTCCAAAATGCTTTACAACAAAATCGTCCGCGCATAATTTCCTTGATTGGTGTAGACGGATACGATTATATTCCCCAGTTGTTGGAAGAATACAAGCGATCGATGTAGTTAGGAGTTATTTATGCTGAGTTTAAGTTTGGATGACGAGACAGAAAAGTATCTAGCGAATATAATCGTACAGGAAAAAACATCAAGTAGTGAATTGATTAAACGACTGATACAGGAACATTGGCAAACTTTACAGCCTCGTAAGACTATTTTAGAGCGACTAGAGGAAATAGGTAGTTATCCTGGTCATCTACCTGACAGTCCAGATAACTTATCTGACCGGGATGTGCGCCGAAAGTATATTACTGAGTATGTACGAAAGCGGCATGAACGTAGTCAAAATCAAGACCGATGACTTATTCAGAAATTCTTGTGGATACGTCACTAATAGTGGCTTATTACGATGTTGAAGACAAGTATCACGATCAAGCTTGTAATTTTTTTGCCAGTTGTAGCAGTAAGCTAGTAACTACGATTCCTTGTTTTACCGAGGTGATGTGGTTGTTGGCTTCTAAAACGCAGTTGCAGAATAATTTTTTATTTGCTGTAGCCAATAAAATTTACGAATATGAGCCTTTATTACTAGAGGATTTTACACGTATTGCCGAACTTAATGCTCAATATGCAGACTTACCAGGAGATGAGTGCAGATTTATCGCTAATTGCGATTTCCGAACGTCTAGGTATTGCGGCTATTGCTACTTTGGACAGAGATTTTGATATTTATCGTCGTCAGCCTTTTGAGCGAGTGTTTCGACCGCAATAAATGTCATAATTCTGATTGGGACAGAATTAGAATAAAGTTATTATTTATACATTGAGTCCAAGTATTATTCTTAAACAATGAAAACACTTGTCGATTATTATCAAGAAATCAAAGACAAACTGAAATCTCAACTAGAAGCAGCAACGACAACTGAACAAGTAGTCAAAATTGTACAAAATGAGATTAATCAACTTGTAGACATCAACGGCGAATATATTCAAAGCTTGACTCCACCACAAGCACGCCTCGCCAGAGTAATGCTACAAGCACTCAATCAATACACTAACGTTTTAATCTCAGTCAAATTGCATTCCCCTTCAGACATCCAAAAACCAGCCAGTCAATTAGATTTGAATAAATTGACCTCGGATATGTTATCACCAGTAACGCAAATGCTGGAAACTCAAAAAAATCTCCAAAATATGACATCGCCCGCTTATTACAAGCAGGTGTTTTTACAACAAGTACGCCAAAGCCGTGAGATTGTTAGCAGCCTGTTAGCTGGTGGTTTAGCCGGAACTTTTGAAGGTGGATTGTATTGGGGATTATTCGGCGCGATTGTAGGTGCAGCCACTGGCGGAGTGTTTACTCAGGTATTTAAAAAAAAGCCAGTATTGGAAGAAATTAATGTTCCGACCCCAGTATTAGCCTTACCTCAGTCTAGAATTGAAATTGATACAAATAAAATACTCGACTATCTTTATCAAGCTTGGCAATCAATCGACCTGACTGTTGCAGCTTATGGAGGAAAGGAAGAGAAAGCTGCTAAACCTGGTTTGGAAGATAATTTAGACTTATTAGAATATCTCCAAGATTTGATGGCGGATGCTTTGGATGAAAACATTCAACTCCCAATTGCTGTGCGGCGGCGTATCCAACAAGCAAAGACGATTTTAAGACGCCAAGGAATTGAGGCGAGAGTATATCAGCCGGATACAGAACAAGAATGGTCAATGTTCTATTTTGAACCTAGTCTTGACCCGGAAGTTACTGAGTATGTCACCCTAAAACCTGCCTTGGTAAAGGGTACACAAGTAATTTTACCCGGTAGTGTGATTGAACCGGCATTATTAGCTAAAAAATAAATTTATTGGTAAGGATTGAGTAGTAAAATGAATAGCGATCGCGAAATAAAAATTATCGGTTTCGATTTAGGACACGGAGAAACGGCTCTAACTTGGGTGAGAGCAGGTAATCAAGACAGTGCGCCGCAAAGTTTACTAATTAATAATAAAAAAAGCCAAATTACCGCGATTGCTTACCATCCCCAAAAAGGTGTGCTTCTTGGCGATCTGGCTTTTCAGGCGAGTGATTCTAATAGCTTTGAAATCGCCTTTAAAAGTAGAAGATTCGATGACAAAGCCTACCAAAAAGTCATCAAAGAGTTTGTGAGTGCGGTATTCCAACAATTGATTGATACTCAGCAAATTCAAACTGAAGAGCAAAATCTCTTTTTCGTCGGTTGTCCTTCAGGATGGTGGCAAGAAGAGATTGCTAATTATAAACAAATATTAGCAGAATGCTTGCCAAATGTCACGGTGGTGAAAGAGTCACGCGCGGCTTTGATGCACGCTAAAGAAAGTGGCATATTCACAATTCAAGAATTAGCAAAGTCGGTGTTAGTAATTGATATTGGTTCTTCAACTACAGATTATACTTTAGTTGAGGGAATGTCTAATACACCGATAGATTTTGGTTACGATTTAGGTGCATCCCTGATTGACAAAGCGATATTACGCAAAACAATTGAATGTCATCGCCAATATCGCCAAGGAAAAGAAGAAATTCTGCACTTAGGCGAATATCTCAGTGATGAAGAGATTTGGCAACTGGACGAAATTACGCAATTAGAAAAAATCTTCGCTCAAAATCCGTTATATAAAAATCGCTGCGAACTCCGCTGTCGTAAAGCGAAGGAAGAGTATTTTAACTATTATGAATCGCATGTAAATCAGCTAGTTAATGTTGGGACTGAGGATATTCAAAGAAAATTCAAGTTTACCCCATTAGTAAATGGGAAAATTATGAATGCCATCCTTAACCAACCTCTGCCAGAATTAGGTGACAAAAGTTGGCTAGAGGCTTTTAATAGTGAGTTACAGACAGTCAAGCAAAAATTAGCAGACCTAGGTATTGAACCGAATTCTATTCTGTTGACGGGTAGTGCTTCCAAGATGTATTTTGTGCTGGAAATGTGCTCCTCCGTGTTTCCTGATTTACCTTGTAAACGCGATGGAGAGCCGGAACTGTGTATTGCTAAAGGTTTAGCGCGGTGGGGACGGGTATATATTCGCACCGAAGGCTTTATGGCGGAAATTAGTCAACTTTTGGATCGGCAGCTGACAGGGATAGTAGGCGATCGCATTCCGGTTTTTGTGGAAAAATTATCTGCAGAACTAGCCGATGGTTTAGTAGAGCAAGTAATTAAGCCTAGCATTCGTTCATGGCGCGATCGCAAGATTATCACCCTGAAAGCTTTAGAAGCAGAAATTGAGCAAAAAGCGAAAGTGTGGCTCACTGGTAGCGATGGTAATCAGAAAATGACCTTAACTTTGGTAGAATGGTTAGCTCAAATTCAAACCGAAGTGCGCGAACAAACTGATTCTATCTGTAGAAAATACGGTTTACCCCTCGGCACAATTGGTAGCAAAACAATCGACTTTGGCGACCAAGCCGGAAAAGTACCAACATCAATCTCGGTTGAAGATTTCACCGGACTTTCCATCTTTGTCGGACACCTTGTCGCTTTAATTGTCGCCGCTGTCCTCGCCGGATTATTCCATATCCTCATCTTTGCGGGAATTCTTGCACCAATTCTGGGGATCGTTGCCTACTTTGCTGGTGAAACCTTGGTTAAGGACACAGACATTCCCGGCTGGATACGCAAATTAGTCTCCGATCAAAGAATTAATGACCTAGCACAGACCAAAAAACCAGAGTTGCAGCAAAAAATCCAAGAGACTTTAACTAAAGACCCCACAATCGCGATTAAACTAGCTAAATCTATCAGCGAATGGCTGAAGGAATCTGTAAAAGAGCAAGCGGATAAAGCCAGGTTATTGATTGCGTAAACCAGCAAAGCGGGTATGTGGCGCAGTAACGTCTCTTTCTGCGTCATCCAAATCTTAAAAGCATTGCTATACGAGGGTTTCAAAAAAACTGACTTTTACCTGTTTGCAGTGTGCTGATACCCTGCTTTTTAATGTTTTCTTGAACAGTTTCTACATCCAACTTTAAGCGTTCTGCTATTTGCTCAGTAGTTAACCCTAACTCCTGTAAAATAGGAATTGTCTCCAGTTTCTGTTTGAGTACACCCTCGGAAATACCCTCTTGGTAAACCTTGCTCTTCCTCAGCGATTCTAACTCAAGCATATCTTCTAGCTCCTCCACTGTCAGGTCAGGAAATTTATCAATCACCACCGTCTGAATAAACAGACTCTAAACTCAATCGTAAATTCTTTCTCTTTTTAAGTATTCGTCTTTTACCTCTAGCTTAAAAGTAGGAAAATCGTATTTTTTTGTCAATGGTATAATAATGAATTCTACCTGTTCTCCGTCAATGATATTTTGAGGTAATTGCTCTTGCAAAACGATGGTTTCGCTTTTTATGTAAGCTTTCATGCTTGCAAACTCTATTTATGTATAAATCTATTTTACTATTATTGGCAGATAGAGTGTGGTCAGCAAAGTACTAAACTTCCTACCGAAAAACATATTTTTTAGATATCTTCGCTTTGAATTTATTTCTTAACATATCTCCGATTGTATCGATCTTGATACGCCGCTATATATTGAATATTCCTTTGTTCTAAACTCGACAGCAATTTCTCAGGAAAATCCTTAGGTGAATATTGGGGACGATACCACGGCTGTTTATTAAAGTAATTTTGTAAGACAGAACTCTCAAAACGGCGACCGTGACTGGCAAATACCCAATTTCGCATAATATCTAGCTGTAGACCATCTTTACCATCCAAATCAGCATCCGTTATTTTTCTTGTCAAGACAAAGCCATAATCATCTACAGTCTCAGCATTAAATATAGGGGTTGATGTAGTTTCAGGTGTTGTATTGGTAATAGCAGGTGTTGGCGTAACGGTCGGAACAGCTCTTGAGGCTGATGGCGGTTTCACTAACGGTAATGATGCTGTAGTCGGTTTAGCTATGCTGGGAGTGATATTAGGTACATTAGCGGTTGGAGATTTTACAGATTCAGGTGTAACTGTCGCGGGATGTGGAGATCTTAATATTATAGCGATCGCTCCCGCACCAATTAATCCACCGGCGATTAAACTGGGCACTAAAATTTTATTCTTTCGGCTACCAGATGCAGTAGGCGCAGGAGAGAAAGCAGTTGGAGGCGAAGTTGCAGATGCAAGAGGCTGTTGCTTAAAGGGTAATGTTGGTGGAATCGTTGCGCTTTCCTCACGTAAAGCATCGAGCATTGATAACGCAGTCGGGTAGCGATCTCGAGGATGGTAAGCGATCGCCCGATCTAATATTCCGGCAAATGTCGGGCTAATATTTAAAGCGAACTGACGCCACACAACCTCCCCTGTCTGGGAATCAGTCTCCAATTGTTGTGGGGATCTGCCAGTTAACAAATAAATCGCCGTCATCCCCAGACTATATAAATCACTAGAATAAATAGGTCTACCAGCCGCTTGCTCGCTCGGCATATACCCTGGCGTACCAATCACAATCGAACTGGTAGCATTACCTTGAGAATTCATAACCGTTCCCATTGCTTCTCGTACCGCACCAAAATCGATCAGTACTGGTTTACCATCCCCACGACGCAAAATAATATTATCTGGCTTAATATCGCGGTGAATCATCCGCTGGTTGTGGACATAATCCAACACAGGTAACAAACTCAATAAAATTTCCCGCATAGAACTCTCACTTATTACCCCCTGAGAACGCAATGCAGTCAGCGTTTCACCCTCAACCCACTCCTGCACGAGATAAAATTGTCCAGATGCTTGAAAATAAGCATACAAAGCCGGGATTTGAGCGTTAGCCCCACCCAACTCCTCCAGAATCGCCGCTTCTCGCCCAAACCGTTCTTGAACCAACTGGTAAATTTGCGGATTGTTAACGATTGGTTTGAGTTGTTTAATCACACAACGCCGTAGAGAAGGCATTTGGGTGTCTTCAGCCAAAAACGTTTCCCCAAATCCACCAGAACCCAATATGCGGATAATGCGATAGCGATCGCCTAACAATTGTAGTGTCATCAGTCTTTATTACCCAGGCTTTTCACTCAGCATATTTTACCAACAATAAACCAAAAATACTGAGAGAAAGAAGCAAACCTCCGGTCAGGTTAAATTTTATTCTGCTCTATTTTCTATGTAAACAAAATAAAATCAGTAGACGTTTGCTCCAACCAATCTCTGTTTGTTTAGCACTATTCCTAATTATACATACTTGGAGAGATGGTAATAAATATGACTTGATTTAGTGCAGATGAAAAGCGGCGGAAAGGACTAGCATAATTTATAGCGGATATTATATAAATATAGAGTGATAGGAGAAATATGATGAAAGTTTACAAACTCAAAGGTCAAGTCAATTCGGCAGGAAATTTAGTAATTACTGAACCAGTGAAGATGCCTCCAGGAGATGTAGAGGTAATTGTGTTGCAACAAGTTGAGACGGTTGAGACGGCTGTTGCTGGTGAAATTCAACCACAACCAGAGATCTCTGAGAGACGAACTAAAATAAAGGCTTTCCAAGACTGGTTTGAAAAAACCCAACCCGCAACGCCCGATTTCGATCCAGATGAAGCTAGATCGGAGGCTTTGAAGAAGAAACATAATCTATGAAGGTCTTATTAGACACAAACATAATTGTGAATGTTGCGCTGGAGCGACATCCCTATAATAATAACGACTGGTAATAAATGTGATTTTGTTTAACGCAGATCGGGCAACATAGGAAGCAATGACAGGAGAAGCATGATCTGTAGCGGATAATATATAAATATAGTGACAGGAAAGACATTATGAAAGCCTACAGACTCAAGGGTCAAATCAATCCGGCAGGAAATTTAGTAATTACTGAACCAGTGAAAATGCCTCCAGGAGATGTGGAGGTGATTGTATTGCAACAAGTTGAGGCGGTTGATAATTCTCAAGTGCCAGTCAATGAATCACAACCAGAGTTACCGAAGAGAACGTCTAGGGTAAAAGCATTTCAGGGTTTATTTGAAAACGCTCCTCCTGTTCCGCCAGATTTTGACGCAGATCAGGGAAGATGGGAGGCATTAAAGGAGAAGCATAATCTGTGAAAGTCTTGCTAGATAACAATATCATTGTAGATGATGCCCTACAACGCCAGCCTTTTTATGAGTCTAGCGAACAAGTTTTATTACTGATTGAGCAAAGGCAGATAGAAGGTTATATTTCAGCCTCAACTTTCAGTGACCTATATTACCTTATTCGTAAGGCAAGAGGTCGAGAGTGGACACGAGATTATTTGAGGCAATTAGCTACCTTCTGTCAAATTGCCACAGTCGATCAGGCAGTAATTTCAATGGCACTCGCTACCGATTTCCGGGACTTTGAAGATGCTATACAGTGTGGTACTGCGATACTGAATCACTTGGATGTTATTGTGACGCGTAATCCTCAAGATTTTCCGGTGATCAATCCTCGAATTCTCACTCCTGAACAGTTAGCGGAAATTACAAATTCACCGTAATTAAATCGGTCTAATTACGTATCGAGCTATAAGTAAGTAGGCAAAAATAAATATAGGTTCGTAGTTGCGCTTTAGCGCTCTAGCAACTAAGCGCTGAAATGCTACTACTAACTTGTACATAAGTTTACACAGTTACAGTGTTAGTATTTACGTAATATTTTGGTATATATTTAACCGGAATTCACTGTTATTTAGTGAATTACTGATAATATACATCAAGATAATCAGTACTCGGCAGATATGGTGAAAAATTGGTTGCGGATTAATCATCAAAGCGATCGCATTCAACTTTCTTGGCAACGCGGACAAGCAGCCCCTCGCTTTGCCCCAGAAGTAGCATTCCAGCATCCCTTTGATGAGAAGACCCTAACCGACCTACGCTGGTATCTAGAAGATTATCTCCGATTTCCCTATGGTATTGCCGATCAGCGAGCAGCAAAAATCGAGCAAAAATTGCAGCAGTGGGGACAACAGTTATTTGAGCTAGTATTTCGCAGTACAGACAGAGGACAAGAATTTTTTCAAGAAGCCACAAGAGAAGGGCTAGACTGCTGCGAACTCAGTATTACTACAGATAACCCAGCAGTACTAAACTTACCTTGGGAATTGTTGTATTCTCCCGACGAGCAATTTCTCGCACCGTCACTAGCCGGGATGTATCGCAGCCTCAGCGGTCAAAGCGTTAAAGCAGCTTTGCCAGATATGCCTAACGACCAACTAAATATTTTATTGGTAATTGCCCGACCATACGGAGAACGGGACATCAATTTTAAAACTATTGCTCGCCCGTTACTAGCAGCCCTACAACCGATTCGGCAACAAGTTAACCTCAAGGTATTGCGTCCTCCTAGCGTGGCGCAGTTTGAAGCCGAACTCAACGCTAATAAAGGCTTTTATCATATTGTGCATTTTGATGGACACGGTAGTTTTAACACCACTCAGATAGTTCAGACACAATTTGGTGAGACAGGACAAGGAGTTTTAGTATTTGAAGATCAGCAGGGAAACCCGGAAACAGTCACCGCCAGAGAGATTGCTCAGTATTTAACCGATTGCCGAGTTCCGATATTTGTCCTCAACGCGTGCAAATCTGGGCAAGCCGGAGAAGAGGAGTTTTCCTCAGTAGCGGGACAACTGGTAAAGTTTGGGGCAAAAGGCGTGGTAGCAATGGCGTATTCGGTTTATGCTAAAGCTGCTGAATCCTTCATTGGGCGACTGTATGGCGAGTTGGTGCGTGGAGAGAGTATCGCCAGTGCAGTGGCGCAGGGGCGCAAGTCAATGTCTCTCCAAAAGCAGCGTCCAAGTCCGAAAGGGAATTTGCCGTTAGAAGATTGGTTGGTGCCAGTACTATATCAGCAGGAAGCCTACACGCCGTTTATCCCGCAAAAAGCTTCTGGTTTGAGCGAGATTTTAGAGGGGCAAGCTAGTAAAGAGAAAAGTGTCACCTTCAATTTACCAGATGAAAGTGCCTACGGCTTTATTGGGCGAGATTACGATATTCTGCGCTTAGAACGCGCCTTTCGCCAAAATAATATTGTGCTGTTGCAAGGAATGGGTGGCGTTGGCAAAACTGAGTTAACCGGAGGCTTTGCGCGGTGGCTAGATGAAACTCAGGGACGGACTGGAGGTATTTTCTTCACCTCCTTTGAACACGGTGCGTCTTTGAGTCAGGTAGTAAATCAAATTGGCAGGGCATTAGTAGGAGATAAATTCTCTCAATACCCCTTTGATCAACAGCAAGCAGCCGTAATACAATATCTCCAAACCAATCCTTGTTTACTGATTTGGGATAATCTTGAACCAGTCGCCGGATTTCCGGCAGGAAATGAGCCGCTTTTACCTAAATTAGAACGCGACAACCTAAAGCAATTTCTCAAACAATTGCGGTCTGGAAAGTCTTGGGTACTGATTACCAGCCGACGTGAGGAACCTTGGCTAGATTGTGGCTACAGTCTAGTAAATTTGCAGGGGTTATCTCCAGAAGATGCCCAGGAATTAGCAGCAAAGATTCTCCAAACTGTAGGAGTAGAGAGAAAAAATCTGCCAAAAGAGTACCTGGATTTGCTGAAGTTATTAGGAGGGCATCCATATTCCTTGCGGGTAGTGTTACCGCACCTCAAGACGCAGAAACCAGTGCAGCTAATTGAAGCACTAAGGCGAGGACTAGATACCTTAGATCAATCAGAGGAACAAGTCAGAGAAAAATCCCTGATCGTGTCGCTAGATTATTCCTTCGCCAAATTATCCGCAGAAGCTCGTCAGCATTTACCATTTTTAGCTCTATTTTCCGAGCGAGTTGATGCAGACTGGCTACATGCCTTCTCAGAAAATCCCGATGATGTGGATGGACAAGCTTATGAAGCTGTGTTTGGGAAAAACTTGCAAAAACCGGATTGGCTGAGGTTACTGAATGAAGCTACCGCCGCAGGCATTTTGGAACATATAGTTGAAACCTACTACAAAATTCACCCCGTGCTACCCTGGTATCTGCGCCAACAGTTGAACAAAAATGCTTCCTTGGAGGCAATCAGTACACTGGAAAAAAAGTTACAGAATTTTTACGCCATGTTGGTGGCTAAAGATGACAGAGAACTCATCAGCAATGCGGAACTAACAGCCTTTATCATTCGATTTGAAGAACCGAACCTGTTACAAAACCTCCGCTTTGCAGAACAGCAGCAAGACTGGTCTAACGCTCAGGCAATTTTACAAGCTTTAGGAGGTGTGTATGAGCGGTTAGGGCGTAAGCCGGAATTTAGGTCTCTACAACAACGGATGCTTAACCAGATTGGCATACACTTGACAGAAGCAAAAACAAAGGGTCAAGATGCTGTTGATTTATGGATGTATGTGAGGGGTAATGCTGCTAATGAAGCTTTGGCTGTTGCTGATTTGGAAGGAGCGAGGAAAATTTATCAAGAAATTCTTGATGAACTGATAGTTTTAAATAACTCTGCCATTCATGGGAATATTGCTGTTGCTTATCACCAACTGGGCATAGTAGCACAGGAGCAACGGCAGTTTGATGACGCGATCGCTTTTTACCACAAAGCTCTGAAGGTTTTTAAAGATGCAGGAAATTGGCATTCTGCGGCTAGTGTATATCACCAACTAGGCACACTAGCAGAGGCACAACGACAGTTTGACGACGCGGTCGATTTCTACCACAAAGCCCTGAAGATTAGAGAAGATGCGGAGGATTGGCACTCTGCGGCTAGTATCTATCACAATCTGGGCGTGGTAGCACAGAATCAACGGCAGTTAGAAGAGGCAAGTGCTTTCTACCACAAAGCCCTGAAGATTAGAGAAGAGGAGGAGAATTGGCATTCGGCGGCTAATGACTATCACGGTCTGGGTGTGGTAGCACAGTTGCAGCAGCAATTTGACGAGGCGAGCGCTTTCTACCACAAAGCGCTGAAAGTTTATGAAGATGCGGGAGATTTGCGCTCGGCGGCTCTTGACTATCACCAATTAGGCATGGTCGCACAGGAGCAACGGCAGTTTGACCAGGCGATCGCTTTCTATCACAAAGCACTGAAAATTTATGAAGATGCGGAGGATTTGCACTCAGCGGCTCGTGAGTATCATCATCTCGGCATGGTCGGACAGTTGCAACAGCAGTTTGACGAGGCGAGCGATTTCTACCGCAAAGCCCTGAAGATTTTTGAAGATACGGAGGATTGGCACTCGGCGGCTAGTAGCTATCATAATCTGGGCACAGTAGCAGAGGAGCAACGGCGGTTTGACGAGGCGAGCACTCTCTACCGTAAAGCCCTGAAGATTTATGAGGATGCGGGAGATTTGCACTCTGCGGCTAGTGAATATCACCAACTGGGCAGAGTAGCAGAGTTGCAACTACAGTTTGACGACGCGATCGCTTTCTACCATAAAGCCCTGAAGATTTATGAAGATGCGGGGGATTTATATCATGCTTCAGGTGAGTATCAAGGATTAGGAGTAATCGCCAAAGAACAAGGAAATTTTCAGAGTGCTGCCACTTACTTCCAAAAAGCTTTTACAGCTAGAAGTGCTGCTAATGATTGGCGCAAAGCATCTTCAACCCTCAGTGCATGGGGTCAAACTTGGGAAGTTCAGGAAAATTGGGCTGAGGTGGTAAAAATTTACATTCGTGCCTTGGTTATTGACCTAGAGCATAATCAAGAGTGGGTTAGCTCGGATGTCAAAAAATTAGGGCGCATGCTCAAGGCATTGGGAGTTACGCAGTTTGAGGCAATTTGGCGAGAGGTGACAGACTCGGAGTTGACAGAAGAATGGCGATCCGCCATCGTATCAGCAAGTACACAAAGTGAAGAGTGATATGGAAGCGCAATTAACAATTGATGAAATTAACTCTAAGCAGCAGTTGTTGCGGGATTATGAACCTGCACAAAAGGCTTTTGCTGCTTTAGAAAAATGCAATGGCAGACTTGACGCTAGTTTTGATGAACTTTGGCATGAAAATAGTGGTATAAAAGCTTTCGAGCAAAAATCTCTTTGGCAAATAACACTGAGCGAACTTCGCCAAGAAATCTGCGGAAATGAAGGCTTTCGCGGTAAAATGAAGGAATACACAAACAACCCTGGTAGTGCGCCTTTACTCACAGGATTGATTGTTTCTCTCGTTGGTATCGCTGGCGCACATGGATTGCCGCTTGACCCAGCATTTGCGACAATCATCGTGTTATATTTTTTGAAAATTGGTCTAAGTATTTACTGTAGTTATACGCAGCAGGATAGTGAGGTGGAGAATAAATAAATTGACTTAATGTACGACTAACATAATTACACCCAAAGAAGCAGTACTGATAAATAACCACAGCACTACCCCCTGAAGCATCGGTTTCCAACCAACCGCTTTCAACATCCGCCGCGATAACCCAGCGCCAATCAGAAACAGCGTTAGCGTCAAACCCGTTTCTGAGACATGTGTTACTACTGGCGACCAAGTAGCAATTTCTGGTTTCACAGTCCGCACTATAGAAGCCAGGATAAACAAACCAATAAACCAGGTTACTTGGGGTTTATGGGTAACAGACTCACCTGTTTTTCGTTGCTGACGTTGAAATATATAGCTGGCGGCGGAGATCGGTACAATCCACAGGGCGCGAGAGAGTTTAACTGCTGTGGCTGTATATAAAGCACTCTGACCATAATGTGATGCTGCGCCGACTACACTGGAAATGTCATGGATTGCCACACCTGACCAAGTTCCGAATTGTGTTTGGGTTAAGTGCAGCGCATGTCCCAAAGCTGGAAACACAAACAAAGCGATCGCGTTGAGGACAAAAACTGTCCCCATTGCGACAGAAATCTCACTTTCTGCGGCGTTAATTACAGAGCTAACTGCAGCGATAGCTTCGCTGACCTATCGGTACGCACTCCCACCACAAATAGCTGTTCCTGCGGAAATTAATGCTGAGGCTTTGAGCGGAATCTTCAACCACTTGCCGAGAAAATAGCCAAGAATGAAGGTAGCACTGATACTACCAATAGCAAACAAAGCACCACTCGCGCCAGCTTTGAGTACAACCGCTATGTTCATTCCCAACCCCAGCATAATTACGGATGCTTCTAGTAAATATTTAGCTATGGGACGGCTAATCTGATGAAATGGATTCTCGAAAGTCAGTGCCAAAACAATCCCTAACATCAGTGCTATAGGCGGTGAAGCCCAAGGAGTTAGACAAAATCCGGCAGCTAACAGGAAGACAATTTTTCGATACAACAGCTTTTTTTCTATTGGCTGCTGTATTTGCACTTTTGTGAGAACTTGTTTCATCTCAACCTTGAATTAAGAGGTTGATTTAACTTTAAGCACTCTTATTCATAGAAGCAAACGTTCTTTTCTATACAAACAATAGATTTAAACTATCATTTTTGTAGATAAAACCGACTTTAAGCCCGCACGAGGGCTATTCTCCGGATTTAGCCGATATCAGCAATTGCTCAAACGCTTGAGAAATGCGAGTTTGAAAGCGTTCCTTGTGTTTTAGGATCGAGAAAGTTCGCAAAAGTGGATCTATATCAGTCGGTGAAGCTAAATCTGTAATATTAATTGAACGGAGCATATTCAGACGCACTTCTTTGACGATAATTAGATTGGAAATCGCCGCCGCCCCTACCCCACTTTCCACGGCAGTTTTCACCATCTCACCGCTTTTCATTTCTAAAATTATGTTTAAATCAGTTAACTTAATACCCCAGTGTTGTAACACTTGCTCAAACTGTTGACGGGTTCCAGAGCCTTGCTCACGCATCACCCAGGCAGTATTTGTTAATTCTGCTACCTCAACTGTTGCTTGCTCAAACCACGGATGAGATTGACCAACAACAATTTGCAGATGATCTCCGGCCACTATTCGTTGTTCCAGCGAAGCCAAAACCGATGGTTCAACTCCTCCTTCTACCAAACCCAGGTCAAATAATCCTGTCACCGTTCCTTCACTAATTTCAGTAGTGTTACCTAATGTACAATCCACAGAAATGTGCGGATATTGCTGTTTAAACAAGCTGATGAAGTGAGGAAGCCAGTAATTACCGATGGTTTGGCTAGTACCTAACTTGAGTTCGCCTCGTTGCAGATCATTTAATTCCCGTAGTCCGCGCTCAGTTAACTCTACTTGTGCCAAAATTTTTTGTGCTTCTACTTGTAGCATTCTCCCCGCCAGGGTGAGTTCAATCCGCCGACCAACTCTGTGAAACAGTTTGACTCCATACTGTTCTTCCAGGTTTTGAATTGCGGCGCTGACAGAAGGTTGAGTGATGTAAAGCGCTTCAGCGGCGCGGGTAAAGTGCATATGCTGCGCCACCGCCAGGAAAATCTGTAACTGGTCAATGGTCATCCTTGCCATGATTAAAGTGGGAAATTTTTAACTAATAAATATCCTTTAATCAGACTATAACAGCCTCTGTATCTTGCAACACACTCAGAGTTTTTTCTGAGTAAATTCATCGAATTGATTGCAAATGTATATAGTCAGTGGTAACTTGCTATTGACCACTGACTGCTCATCACTTAAGATATGACTGCTAATCCCAAAATTAATACGGCTGTTACCAACATCGTTCATGTCTGAGTCAATAAAAATTACTCCTACTTATTCATAGCTGAGGATGAAGATGACTGACACCATCGCTATTGGTATGTGTTTATCTGTTATTCTCTGAATGAACCGGAACAGTTAGCGCTTCATTGAGATCAGATTGAATAATCAAGCCTATCCCGACAATGCCCGATAAGATACCGAGCACAAATGCAGATAAAAGTAAGATAAATTGGGTGCAAATTGCGTTGTTTGTGGACATTTCTCTCCTGAGTATGTTATCTCCTAGTTGAAAAGGTAAAGAGCACTCTGATTAAAAAAATATATATAAGTCACAACGTGAAATTTCAAAAAATAAATCTAGCTATTTCTTATTAGGTCTAATAAATGTGACTTATGCAGACTAAAATTAAAAATGCGCGATCGCAACCGGAGCACGAGTCATGACAACACATAACTTTAAGATTCGCCAGATGAATCGCTCAGAACTGGATTTGGCGCTCGATTGGGCCGCAGATGAAGGCTGGAATCCAGGTATTGGCGATGCTGAGTGTTTTT
>JBBQRU010000094.1:0-21611 GCA_038214545.1 Cyanophyceae cyanobacterium
ATCTATGAATTGGCGACTACATTTAACACAGATGTGATTCTGTTTACCTCGACGCTTACCATTTTTTCTGATCTCAGTAGACTCACAGTATGGACAATGCACAGTATGATTCCTCCATTCATCCCTATATTATGCAACGCCGGAAAATTTAGTAAAAAGTCATTTGAATATGCTTTTGCAGCAGCTTCGATTTCGGCTCTAAAAAATGCCTCGCTTACTCTCAAATCTACAAATCCAGGAGAGGATGTCATAATTGACGGAGTAAAGTTTTCGTTAAAAACAGAAGCTTCTGCAAAACTTACTCCAAACAAAAGTATTACAATTTCAAAATTAATGGAAGCTCGGTGGATTCGAGAATGCAGAACAACTACCGATTTTGCCAGAGAAACAATATCCCGAGTTGTTTCTCATCTCAGGAAATACGAGCGGATGATGATGCTAAGAGCTTATGACATACCATCTCTATCTCTTGAAAAGCAAACCGAAATTCCTTTGACTCAAGATGTTGAAGCAGTGGAAACATTACCCAAAGTGCGGTATGACTTATATGAAATCCCACTGAATATATTAATGCTAATCGAAGCGTTAGAAGAAAGCAGCTTCAAACCAAGAACAAAAAATGGAGGTAGTAGCGCTAAGGTTTATACAGCAGATAATAAAGCAGCTTTCACGTTAATTTTAGATGGTAGTGTAGAGAAAATTACGGTCAGTAATCTAAGAATTGATTTGTGTGTGCTTCATGGATCATGGATTATTCCTACAATTGGACTAAATAGAGATGAGAATGAATCAAATGGGGACTGAGAGCCGAGGCAAGTCAAGAGAAGTCTGTTGCTCATCAAATTCTGATTCAATATCCTCTATATGAAGATGAGTATGAGGAAGTATAACTGAACTGATTGAAGGCTTTATACCGCTAAAAATCCATTCACATACATGTGCTAATTGATAAGAGATTAGCGGTGGTACAGCGTCTCCTACTTGCCTGTACATATTTGCTAGCCCAGATGCTACAAACTTGTAATCTCTTGGAAAACCCTGAAGGATAGACATTTCCCGAACAGTGCAAAGTCGGTCTTGTTCTGGATGACCATAACGTCCATTCCCAATATGAGCACATTCTCTTTTGATAGTTACGGCTGGTTTATCCCAACTTAATCGACCATATACATCTGGATGCGAGCCGAATTTTCCACTTTTTATGTAGCGCAGCATGGCAGGAGTTAAAATATCATTGGCTTCCTCGTGATGTCTCAGGTCAGCCCAAGAGCCGCCATCTCTAGGTATCATTTGAAGTCGTTTCAGGCTTTTAATATCTGAAAATCCAGGTGCAATATGCAGGGGATCTTTCGGGTTCGGTTGCCCTGCAGCTATTGGTGGTAGTGATGAAATAGCTTGGCGAACATGTGTGGCTTCCAACTTAACACGACAGCCAACCCACAAATCTTCCAGAGTTCTAAGCGTTAAATTTGAGCGTACTGCAATGACTAATGCTCGTTCTCTACGTTGTGGAAGACCAAAGCGATTCAGCAGATGATTTTGAGCGTGAATTCGGTAGCCTTGACTGATAAGTTCTTCTTGCAACGAATGGTAGTGATGAGTGAAGTTACCGAAAACTAACTCTCTGGCATTTTCCATGATGAAAATTTTCGGTTTGAATTCTTTCACAAACACAATAGTACGTGTTACCAATGAGTTTCGGGGGTCATCGGATATGTGATTGTTCGGAAGTGTTCTAGAGAAGCCCGTGCATGGCGCACACGAAATTAGAACATCAACAGCATCAGTACCAAAAGTATTTGCTAAGTAGGAGCGTAGCTCAATCGGTTCCAGGGTTAATATATCCTGATCCAGTGGCGACAAACCCATATTTGCTTCATAGGCAATATTACATTGCAAAGACCCTCTGCTGCTCGAAGGCTTGCCTATCTGAGCATCAACAGCTCCCACAATAGTAAATTTGGGATGAGCATGGAAGCCATAACTCATACCGCCTGCGCCCGAAAAAAGGTCAATTACAGTCCAACGCTTGTTCAACGATTCCTAACAGATTTGCTATAGTCATTTACGAGCAGAGTATCAACTTTCTATAGATAGTTGTCAACTGTCAATGATCAATAAGCCGCGCCAATACTGATATAAAAAACTTGCTTTCTTGGCTCTGTGCCTCTTATTTCATTCTATTGAGGTAGATTCTGGTCAACTACATTCCCAGGATTTGCCTGAGAATGCAGTTAAAAGCTTTTAATTGAAAAAACTAGTTACCACCAGAATAGACACCTTTGTAGTGTTGGTTGGTAATTTCGCCTTTATTGTACCATTTGCCATCCTTATCTTGGGCATACTGGTTCCGCACACTACTTAAAGCGACTTCCTTCGCACCGTTTTCACTCATCCCATCTTCTTGGGCTGCTTTGAAGGCGGCGCTATAAATCTGCTGCGCGTGTTCGGGTAGTTGGGTTGCGAGTTCTTGGGGTAATTGAGTGCTTTGATCCGACATAAATCCCTCTGATTGATGTACTCTAACAATGATGTTAAGCAATCAAAGGATAAATTTCCTCTTTCTACAAGCAGAAATTAACTCTGGCTTTGAATTAATCCGGCGATGATATTGATCCCCATCGCTAGAATGGTGGTATTAAAAAAGAAAGATAAAACTCCATGTACCAAAGCTAATCGCCGCATCATCCGAGATGTAGTCTGAATGTCAGAAACTTGGCTAGTCATGCCAATGACAAAGGAAAAATATAAAAAGTCCCAGTAATCTGGGTCGCATTCCCTAGGAAAATCTAACCCGCCAGCTTTCTGGTCAATATCGTTTTCAGGACAATCTCGATAAAAAGTGTGGGCATATTGTAACGTAAATATAGTTTGTACCAGAAACCAGGAACTGACAATTGTCATCACGGAAAGCATCAGGTGTAGTGCCAGGATACTTACTGGCAGTCCTTTTTGGTTAATGAGCATGAAGCCAATAGCTAGTAAGCTAGCACAGGCAGCAGTAATAATGAAAACAAACACAGCTACGCGACCTTCATAATCACGCTGTGCGAAGCGGCGCATTTTGACTGGTGTCGCACTGAGCATTTTTGACCAAGTCAAAGCTAAGAAAAGCACAGTCCCGGCATTCCATGCACAAAGAAAGCGGGTAGCCAAGCGTAGATTATGAGGCAGCAGTGTTAAAGTTATTGCTGCTAAGGCAGTGGCAAGGATCAATCGGGGTCGAGAATCGTGGTTTTTGGAAAAATTGGATATAAAAGACACTATAAAAGATGTAACTTCAGAAGTATGCCTTGATGATCTCAGATATGACCCTGCTTCGGCAATCCTCACAAAGATAGTCATTAAAATCAAACGTTGGAGTTTTTCTTAAGTCTTCTACATTCAACTTTCAGTATGAGAATACGGTTTCAAGCGCAGGCGGTCAATACTACAGATGCTTTTCTCTCGGCTTTAATGCAATACGGTTTAGTTAACAATTTTCTGTCACTGACCTAGATATTAGAGCCTAAGCGTTGCGCCCCTACAGGATCTTCGTGATTAACTGAACTGTATTGTGCGTTTTAATGGATTTATGACTAAACGGCATTATCTGATTCGGACTCTGTTACCTGGGTGTCTTGTGGCGAATCGGGGGCTGTTCGCTGACATTTTTGAGCATGATGCAAACTTTTGATGCCTACCTGTGCTCTTTGATAGAGGCGATTAAATTCACGCTCATAATGTGCTGCAACAGTTGGGTTTTGTATTGCGATTAATGTCTCATCATTAAGATAGTTTGCCGCACTAGTCCAATTATGACTACCAGCAATTACTAATGTCTCGTCTAGAATTGCCATTTTACTATGAACACCGCGATCGCCGACAATTGGCACAGGGAAGCCTACTGTAGTAATTGGATGCAGCCACGGTTTAACTTTGACTTTAGAGGCGCGTTTCTTCTTGCCTGAACTTGGGCAGAGTCCCATTGCATCATAAGCTTTAGAATAAGGTCTGCCGAAGAAATCTGGGTCGATGAGGAGTTTGATGTCTTCCACACCGCGATCATGTACTGTATTGAGAGTATCGCTGATTTTTTGGTCAGAAAAGACGAATAATGCCATGTGTACACTTTTTTTCGCTTGCTGGAGATAGTATGCGATCGCACCATTACTAGTATTTTCGATTACCTGCTGCTTAGTAGCTGGAGAAAAGTTAATCATCAGCGTTCCCGAACCGACAGGAATTGTCAAAGGTGGTCTGTAAGGCTTATGAGACTTAAATAATCCTTGCCACATCAAATTAAATTCATCTGTAAAAACTTTAGCTACTTCAGTATTATTCGGTACAATTACCAAGTTATTTGGATTACCGCGACTTTCGTAGCTGTCAAAACGTCCATGCATATCAGAATTTGTAAAATTAGCACTAGAGATGACAGTATTTTTACCATCGACAATCAAAAACTTGTCGTGCATTAAACCACTCCCTTTAGTTTTACCATCACCTGTATCATCTTTAATCTCAATCCCACTGGTACGTAATCTCGCTAACGCATCAGCCGGATATCGTTTCAATTCTTCATAAGCTCGCTTATCATGCTGATTCATCCCCGTAATTTCCGCTGGAGTATAATCAGTTAAAGCCTTGTTATATTTATTATCAATTAGGATTCTCACCTTGACACCTTTTTGGTGTTTGGCAACCAAGGCTTCAGCGACTTTTGGCAGTCGTAACTGCATAACTGCCAAATCTACAGTTGACTGTGCTTGATTGATGATACTAATAATCTGTTGCTCAAGATTATCCCCATTGCGCGGGAAGTGTCGATAGGGGTCTTCGTAGGTAGCGACTGGGTTATGATTGAAATAAACTTGAATAGCTGGATCTTGAGGCAGATTAGCCAGCTTCCCTTCTGGTGTAGGTTTGAGAAGATTAACTAGTAAAAACCCCAGCATCAGAAATGACAGGATTAAAAGTATCCTTTTGGATAGAGGAAATTTTCGCAGGTAGTTTAAAAGAGAATTTTTGCCGACTTTCATACAACAAATGCAGGACAAAGTAAAGAGGTTTATCCAGTTTCAACCAGATAAAAATTTTCTGTAATCAAATGTTATCTAACCTTTTATACAAAACTTGGATGAGCGATCCGGACTTCCAAGCAATGATTGAGCAAAAAAAGAAATCGTAACGAGATGAATATGCAAATATATTTAGATTACAGCGCTACTACACCAACACGTCCAGAAGCGATCGCCGCGATGCAAGTCGTCCTCACTCAACAGTGGGGAAATCCTTCTTCTTTGCATGAGTGGGGGCAAAGATCTGCCACACTGATGGAACAAGCCAGAATGCAGGTAGCAGGACTAATCAACGCCCCAGCGGATGCGATAATTTTCACCAGTGGTGGTACAGAAGCCGACAACTTAGCAATTATGGGTGTTGCTAGATGCTACAGCACACCACAACACATGATTATTTCCAGTGTTGAGCATTCAGCTATAGCTGAACCTGCTAAATTACTTGAACAGTGGGGATGGAAAATCACCCGTTTAGCGGTAGATGCCAAAGGACAAATTAACCCCCTGGATTTAGCCGCCGCGATTCGCCATGACACTGTATTAATTTCAATCATCTACGGTCAAAGTGAAGTCGGAACATTACAACCAATCACAGCTTTAGGAAATATTGCCCACGCGCACGGTATTTTATTTCACACAGATGCCGTACAAGTTGCCGGACGTTTGCCAATTGACGTGCAACAACTACCCGTAGATTTACTTTCTCTTTCCAGTCACAAAATTTACGGTCCTCAAGGCGCGGGCGCACTCTATGTACGTCCGGGGGTAGAATTAGTACCCTTGATGTGTGGCGGTGGACAAGAACTACGACTACGGTCTGGAACTCAAGCAATGCCAGCAATTGCCGGTTTTGGGGTAGCCGCTGAATTGGCACAACAAGAAATGACCAGTGAAACACCACGTTTAATCGAACTACGCGATCGCTTATTTTCCCAATTAGCCGATGCTCCCAATTTAATTCCCACAGGCGATTTAATCAACCGCTTACCACATCATCTCAGCTTCTACCTGCAATACGGCGATGGTGATATCAGTGGCAAAACCATCGTCCGCCAGATGAACCTTGCCGGGATTGGTATCAGTGCAGGCGCTGCCTGTAATAGTGGTAAACTCAGTCCTAGCCCGATCCTATTAGCGATGGGCTATCCTGAATCAGCCGCATTGAGAGCAATCCGCATTACCTTAGGACAAGATACCCATGCTGCTGATGTCGATTGGACAGCAATGGTACTCAAACAAATATTAGAAAGAGTGAGTCGCTTCACATTAGTCAAAACTTAAGAACCTCAAACCCTTGTAAAATTGACTAATTGCTTCCCCCCACACCTCACTCCAAGATGGCTGAACTTCCCAAATCATTAGAAGACGCAATCGTCCAATCACGCCTTGCTACCCAAACAGCGATCGCGGATGGATTAACTCTACTCCAAGTTGAGTTATTATTTCCCGAGATCAAAGTTATGCCAGTAGCCGTACAATTTATCCCAGCCTTAGATCACTTTGGCGCACAACTGAAAATTTTCTTTCCCGATGCCGGCGCAGCAGCCCTTGCCAGACGCGACTGGGGAGAAATACCATATAAAATCATGGACATTGGCACATCTAAAACCGGCGTTGAGCGAAAAATCCAACCAGAAGACGAAGCCTTCTTATTAATTTCACCAACAGCAGTCGAAGTAGTACAAGTCGAACAAATCGCCAACGCCGTCGGTGTACGTCCCTTGATTATGCTAAATCCGCGACTAGAAGACTCCGGTACTGTCGGTATTGGCTACGCAGCTAGACAAACACGCACCCGCTTTATTAGCACAATTGAATCTTGCTACTACCTGCGTCCAGTAGATGACGAAACCGCCTTATTCCGTTGTTACCCAGAACCTTGGCAAGTATGGGTAGAAAAGGAAGGAGATTATCAAAAGATTGCCGAATTACCCAAAAAACCATCAGGTGACGAATTAGACGAAATTTTGATGAAACCGGGTGCAGCACCGGGGAAAAAACCGGGAGTGTTTGTGGGTTTACAGAGATTTTTGCGGGCGTTGAGTAATTAGGGAAACGCGGAGAGGCGCGGAGGTTACGCGGAGAGGCGCGGAGGTTGCTCTGCGATACTCGGCGCTACCTTTGCGTTCCTCCGCGTTTCAATTAGACTGAACTTGGGCGTTAAGAGTCTTTTTGATGCGATCGCGTGTTTCTAATAAATGCGCTTGTGTATATTCATCACGAGAATTCACATTTTTTAGTTTATTCTCTAGTTGCCGTAATTTATACCAGGCAAGTGTTTTGGCATCTTCCGGGACGCCTTCTGTTCGCAGTACCATTCCGGTTAAAATGTTTAGGTATTCGCGCTGGACGGCTCGGCGCAGGCTGGTGATTTTGAGTGGTTGATGTGGTTGTAGGACTTCACTCCAGATGCCATTTTGCAGGGTGTCAAAGAGTTCTGGTAGGGTTAGCGCCTGTCCAGGTTGACTTTTGAGTTCGATGTCGCGTAAACGAGTAATGCGATCGGCTGAGAGTAAGTCTCGCAATACTAAACTTTGCATTAAAAAGATGCTGTCATGGACTGGATAGTCTAAGCGTTCAAATGGAATATTACTTCCCCAGTGTAACCAGCGGGAAGGTGCTAGTTTATTTAATAGTTCTGGCGCAAAGCTAAAAGCATCAGTGGCAAAGATATATTTTTGCAGTGCTGCTAAGGCAAGTCTTTGTTTTTCGACTGGTACTGGTGTGAATGGCATACTTTTGCCATCGCCTGCATGGTTGCGAGAGAAGATTTGTCCACCTATATATTTGGTGATGTAGTGAGTGTTTTGCAAGTAGTGCATGAATACTGTATCAAATCGTTCGCTGAGGTCGCTGTAACTTTCGCCTTTAATTGGGTAACTTTTGCTGAGACGATCCCACATCAGGCGATCGTTATCTAGTTGCCATTGGGAATATACTAGGACATCGCCGCTATTATCCCAACGGTTGACGGTTGGGTCCATGTCGTAGCTATCTTCATCTGGGGCGTAAGTCAATTCTGGTTTTGTTGATTGTGATGCTATCTCTTCCAATAATCCTTTTTCCGCCATTGGATTTTTAGCTGAGGTTAGCATGTAACCATATTTAATTGCCCAGTCGTCGTAAGGACCAACTTTACTAGGGAAATAGTCTCCTTGTTTCACTCCTGGTGGTGCTAAGTTGGGGGGAAGATAATCCATTACGGATGTTGTGAGACCTTTGGGATGAGTAATTTCCGTGTTGTTCATCTCATTTGGTTTGAGTAAGGTGCTACCTCGGAAATTATGACGCAAGCCGAGAGTGTGTCCGACTTCGTGAGAAATGATTAAGCGTAAATAGTCATGGATGTAATTCTGCACTTGGTCACTATTAGGGGCTGCGTTTTGAAATAGTGTCAGCGCCATTGAACCTACTGCAAATTGATTGGCAAGCTCCATCCCATAACAAACATCATACTCCCCTGCCATTCTCGCTAAGCGGTTATTTGACTGCTTAGTGTGGGGGGATTTTACTAAGCCGCAGATGTTATGACCATCAATTAGCGCTGAGAGTGAAGATTTTGGACCTGATGTTTGCTGCTCGACAATGTTACGGTATTCTTGTTTGAGTTTGCGGATAAAGCTGGCGTCTACCAGAATTGTCGCATTTAAAATTTCTCCGGTTAAGGGATTGACGCGGGATGGTCCCATCGCAAAATATCCATCTACTGTATTAATCCAGCGAATGGTGTTATACCGTACATCGGCTGGGTCCCAAGTAGCGTTATCTGGCATTTGTTGGACTTGTATAGCATTCTGAAAACCAGCTTTTTCAAAGGCTTGATTCCACATCAACACTCCTTCTTTAATCGCAGTCCGATATTGCAACGGTACGGCGTTATCAATCCAGAAGACAATCGGCTTTTTGGGTGGTGAAAGGGGGGCGTTGGGATTTTGTTTTTCTAAGTGCCAACGATTGATGTAGCGAATAAAAGGATCGGCGTGGTTGTCGTTAGAAATATCTTGGTATGCGGAGATGAAATATCCGACGCGATCGTCTGCTAGTCTAGGTTGGTAATGGGTGTTTTCTGGTAGCTGAGAAATACTGTAATGAACGCGGAGAGTAAAGGCGCGGTTATCAGGGACTGTTTCTAATTCTGTTAATTGCTTATTGGCACCTCCTGATAGTCCATATATCGATTCGATTTCAATATTTTCGGCAAAGGCTTTAACATTACCAAAATAAGATGTATTGTCGTCGAAGCGGTAAGGTATACCCATTGCGGCTAATGACGACGATAATCCTGCTAAATCTGTCAGCAACAAATCACCCAGATCAATCAGCATTGTTTGGCGCTGAGGATGAATGCTTTTAATTGGCAGCGAGTAGATAACTGAGTCACTAAAAGACCTAGCTACTGACCGCGCTTGCGGATCTCCTTCATTGGTTCGGAAGTTCACATTCCTCACCACAAATTGCAAATTATTATTAACTCGTCGGAAGTAAAATAATAAATCTTGTAAAGGCATCCCGCTGTAAACACCGCGTTCACCAATACCAGACTCCATTGTTGCTAAGGAAATATAATTTTTATTTAACTGTTCAGGTTTAATTTCTAAAAAAACTTTATTTTTATCTTTCTGGCGGTAAAGAGTAAATAAACCTTCTTGCTTTTTCGTGTTTTTAACGACATCACTAAATGGTTCTAGTTCTTGGTTTTCACCGCTTCTAACGGTCGGCTTAGGTTTTTTAACTGGCTTAGCAGGAGCTTTCAATACTTGCAAAAATGGTTGTTGACCAGCTTTTTTTATATCTTTAACAATCCAATTAAACTGTTCCTGGCGTGGTTGCTTTTGGTCACCAATCACCCAAATTTTTGATTGCTGTTCTAATTTATGAATATCAGTAATTGCTGTCGGAAGCGGATTGGCATTAGCGGGCGCATATCCTAAAAATAAACCCTGTAACAAAACAATAAAATATGGTAACTTTTTCATCTGTTCCTATTGATGGTGATGCTTTTTAGTTAAAGATTGTGTCTTCCTACAACGTCTCTCCTCTTCCTCACACCACTCCAGGGAGGACTAAAAACTAAGCGTCAGTTAAAAGCATATTTCGCTTTTATCTCTCTGCATCAGAAGTGAATATATATCATTCACTCTTCTTGAAGACTGTGGCAACAAACAACAGATTTTCTTAATATAAAAACACTTAATGACTGTTTACTAGGGATTAATCCTTGTCGTATTTCTCTATAAAATCTCCAAATGAGCCAACAACTACATGCATGTATTGATAGTTTCTATGTCTAATTTAACACATTTCGGATTTGACATGGTATAATAAAATACCCATATTCAGCCTAAATGATTAATTGAAAGAAAGTAGGTGCGCTTTTCGTGGCGTCGCGTACTTCACAGTCAACGTTGCGTCGAGCACTCTAAAGCGCACCTGACAAATGTTGAATGTATGACAAGCTCAGTCTCTTATCTTAATTGTAAACGCCGCACGGTGGGACGATTAACTACCTGATTCATGAAGAATAGGCAAAAATTTCAAATTTCAGCATAAAATTAAAATTTCGACAGTCATAATCAGGTATCTAGTTGGTTGATGAAGAATGAAGATGAACTGGAAAATGCTGCTCAAGCTGGAAATGGTAATTGCGACCAGCTGCTTAACTATCTTGTTACCAGGATACGGAGATGGCGCAGCTAACATAGCGAAGGGTGAATCTGCTCCTTATCGCTACCGAACCACTGCTAGACAATTTCCCAGTGCTAAGCTGCAAGCGGTATTGGATCGAATAGTTACCACTCAGAAAATCCCTGGCGCTGTTATGTATATTTCGGCTCCTAGTGGTAGTTGGACAGGGGTGAGTGGTGTCAGTGATTTAGAATTAAGAACGCCTTTACACCCAAATGATGGCTTCTCAATTGCGAGTACAAGTAAAACTTTTGTGGCGGTGGTGATGCTGCAATTAGTAGAAGAAGGGAAAATTGATTTAGATGGTGCGATCGCTAGTTATTTACCACTAGACGTTAGTACACATGTTTCTTTAAGCAACAAAATCACCGTCCGTCAACTTCTCAATCACACGAGTGGTGTTTCTGAATACCTCTCCACCAACAGTTTTAATCTAGCTACCAAACACCGCAGCCTAACCAACCCTTGGACAGCAAAAGAAGCAATCAAGTATATTTACGATCTTCAACCCCAAGCACAGCCAGGAGATAAATATGCCTACACCGATAGCAACTACATTCTTTTAGAACTAATCGTTGAACAAATCACCGGCAAAACTCTCGCCACTGCCATTCGCAGTCGCATTTTAAACCCTTTAGGATTAAAAAACACTTACACCGAATTGCGGGAACCGCCAATTGGGCATGTAGTCACAGGCTACCACCAACATTACGGCAAACTCAGCAGTTCTGCAGGCATTAATGACGGCAATGGCTTAGGTGATGGGGGATTAATTTCTAGCGGCGAAGATTTAGGTAAATTTATGAAAGCTTTGTTTGCGCGGAAAAACTTGCTTTCCCCAGCAATGATGCAACAAATGTATCAGTTTATTAGCGATCGCGACAAAGCTGAGTATGGTCTAGGTATAGAAAGACTGAAAACTGCTGTTGGTACAGCCATAGGTCATAGCGGCAGTGCTTACGGTTTTGTCTCTGTGATGCTGTATTTACCTGGCAAGGATATTACCATAGTTGTGTTGGCAAATCGGCAAGGTGCAGATCCCAAAGCGATCGCCGTTAATGCCTTAGAAGCGCTGATTGGCAAACCAAAACCCCATTCTTGAAACTCAGCTATCAAGGATTGCTAAAATGGTCATTAATCCTGACTAGAAAAAGTTTGCTGCCAAGCCGATACTCCAACCAACATCAGGTAAGGAATCATCTTGCTAGCTGAAAATAATGGCCACCTTCTCAAAGCACCTAGAATAACTTTCAAGTTACTTTCCTGGAAATGCTTGAAAATTAGTTCTCTAAACAACTTTTTGTTATATCCGGCTGCCATTAATTTGGTATAAATTGCTGGTAAATCTGCATAATGGTGCCTAAACCATTTCTTGTGGTTCGGTACTGAATTCATGCCACAGTTGTACTGAACATATGTATGCTTAGAGATTTTGACGCTACCTTTGGTAGCACAGAATCCACTCCAATAACCTGGAGCTTCAAAGTTATCTATACTGGCGGGCCATTTTTGGATTGCCTCCTGTACAGCATCTGTAGCATAAACTATAGCTGTAATAAAACCAATACCATGTGCTGCCTTCATTTTGGCAATCAGATGCTCTAAAAATTCTTTACCATCAGACCTCACTTCTTCATTGTCTATGGGAAAGTAGCGATCAGTGACAAATTCCGTCCGAGGTGCGTAATAAATCGAGTAATTGAGAATTAGTAACGACAGGTCGGGATTGGCTTTGAGGTTTTGAATGACATAAGTAAGGGTTTGTTCTTGAAGGTCGTCATCATCACCTACTACCCAAACATATTTACCTGTTGCCAAACTTATACAATGAGCAATATTCCTGACTGGACCTAGATTCTCGCTATTAACGCTCAGTCTAAACGTTGTCTCGTTAAAAACTGGTCGCCATTTGTTAATTATCTCACTAGTATTATCTGTCGAACCATCATCAGAGATGATAATTTCACATTCTGACTCAAATCCTTGGATCGATTTAGCTAACCAAGTAAATTGTTGCTCTAGAAAGTGAGGACGATTGTATGTAGGTATCGTAATGCTAAGCAGTATACTCATACTTTAAGCACCTATTATTTTAGTTTTTTGCTGAAGATAAATACTTAGGACAAATAGACCGTGCTATAAGTTAAATTACTAGCACGGCTCTTTATATGTAAGTATAATCACTCAATAAAATTCTCGGCGCAAACAAAAATAACTTCATTTAACTTTTACATATTTCATGTAATAGTTTTTTACTTGCTCACAATTGCCGTCCGCTAAAGTTCCCAGAGAAACATGATATCAATGTTTCCCCTCATCCTCTTGGGAAGGACTGGTACGCTCATTGGTGTGGGAAGTAGAACCGTACTCTATCTCCTCATTCTGCTGTGTTGCAAGTTGTTTTCCCACAGCACTCAACTCAGTCTTGACAGCGATTGTAAACCACAACCTCCCCATCAATGCCTTCTCCTCTATCTAACTGTTCAATAGCCACCTCAACTTTTTGCCGTGTTTCTTCTACCCACTGCTGATAACCTTGTTCCCACTCCAATAACAGCTTTAAAGCTTTACTTATTACTTCTTCAGCATCGTTATATCTACCTGTAGCAATTTGTGCTTCAATAATTTGTTCTAATTCAGGTTTAAGTTGGATATTCATATTTTTACTTTTAGTTGATTTACCGCTTTCACTTTTTATTACAATACAAAGAGTGGCGAATTTTATGGGATGTCATCTGCGGGGAGTGATAGCGATAGCGGCGCTGACCTAACGGTACGCGCTCCTTGCCTATGGCTTAATGCTACAATAGCATCGCTTTCACTAAGTAAGGATAGTTGTCACTCTTTGAGCGCAATTTCAGACATTCCCTAGCGGCTTAGATCATGCTCGCTAATTTCCACCAAATAAACTACAAAATCGAAAATCATATGAGTCAACCAATCGTCTGGGTACATGGAGACTGTCTAAGCCCCAAAAATCCCGCACTGCAAGCATATCCAAAAGCACCGGCTATCTGGGTTTGGGATGACGCTTTAATCGCTGAGTGGCAAATCAGCCTCAATCGCCTGAATTTTATTTATGAATGCTTACTAGAATTACCAGTTATCATCCGCAGGGGGGATGTGGCGCCAGAAGTTTTAGCCTTTGCGAAAGAGCATAACACTCAAAAAATAGTGACAGCAGACAGTCCTAGTCCGCGATTTGAGACTATATGCCAGCAAATTGAGGCGACTGTGCCGATAGAAGTCTTAGAAGTCGAACCATTCTTTGAGTATGATGGATATATCGACCTCAAGCGCTTCTCACGTTATTGGAAAGTCGCAGAAAAGTATGTTTTTGATTAAAGATTAACCTACAGCATCAATAAATGCCTGGGAATCCGCAACAGCACCAAAAACACCACCTTGCATTTTGATCATTTTTAATGCAGCTTCGTAATTACCATAATCGGTTGCGCCAGTACAATCAGATAGCAACAAGCACTCATAACCGCGATCGTTAGCGTCTCGCATAGTGGTGTGGACGCAAACATCAGTGGTTATACCTGTGAAGACAATATTTTGGATACCTTTGCGTTTCAGCAATAAATCTAAATCCGTGGCATAAAATGAGCCTTTACCAGGTTTATCAATAATCGCTTCACCAGGTAACGGTGCAAGTTCAGGGATAATTTCCCAACCAGGTTCACCACGGACAAGAATTTTACCACAAGGACCAGGATCACCGATACCAGCACCGATTTGCTGCGATCGCCATTGTTTATTTTCCGGCAAATCTGACAAATCAGGACGATGACCCTCGCGGGTATGCATCACATGAAAACCCTTAGCGCGGGCGACATCAAGCACTCGTTGAATCGGTGCAATTGGGGCGCGAGTCAAAGACAAGTCATAACCCATCTGATCAACATAACCCCCAATACCACAAAAATCGGTCTGCATATCAATAATCAACAGTACCGTATTCTCAGGACGCAAATCACCATTATACGGATAAGGATAAGGATCAGACTTCACATGCGCCATAATTCTTACTCACTCTTTTGAGAAATATAAGTACGCCAATTACCCCACTGAGTAATCTCAAATTTGTTTTCGCACAAAATAGGTTCACCTAAAACACCCAAAACCACCTCTCCATCAACCAGACGAACCTTACCAATACATAACCCAGGCGGTTCCTGCAACAAAATTTGTCCCAAACCAGCCGCAGGTACTTGCCACACTTCTACCATAATTGCCGCACCACCAGTAGCCACCCGAATCATTGCGGGATGACGGTCATCAATCGACCACAAACGATAAGCAGGTTCAGTAGTAGTTTCGCGGACAAAAGTCGCCCCAACTGCGAGGAGATTACCATTCAATTCCAAACCACGCATCAAAGTGCCGTTAACAGCTAAGAGTATATGCATTTTTTTCAACGCAGAGGTCGCTGAGGTAGCGCAGAGTTTCGCAGAGTTACTCCGCGTTCCTCCGCGTTTCCTCCGCGTTTCTCCGCGTTTCAAAAACATTCTCATAGTACAGCCAATTCTCAATTTCTTGAATCAGCCAATCACGTTCTAATTCCGGGAGGCTAGGAAAAACTGCCCCAAATTTGAATTCTTTGAGTCCGGCTTGAAGTACGATTGATACGAGCAGGGTACTATTAATGGCGATCGCTTCATTTCCGATATAAACCCTCCCAATGGCTGATGTTTTTCCCTGAATTCTTCGGTAACGCAGTCCGAGTAGTTTCCATTCAATTACAAAGTGATCTCGATTGAGGGATAGATGAATGCCGCTAAATGCGCTGAGCATTAAGATGCCTAATGGTAATAAGCCTAATACCCACGGGATGAGTACAAGTGGCTGAAAAGTCAATATTCCATAAGGAATAGTTAGTCCGTAGGTTAAAATTAACGCAAATATTAAAAATCTGTGGGAAATTTGGAGTCCTCTCTGGGGAATGTCAATTTCTAATTGGCTGAAAGATGTATGTAGTTGAATCCGGCTACCGTAAGGTTGGTGGGTGAGGTAATTCGTGTGTAGGGTAAGTTGGTTGTTGAGGGCTTTGAGTGCAAGACGTGCGGTGCTAAATCTTTGTTGGACATCTGGCGCTGTTAAAGTTTCAATCCAGCGGATGAAATGGGGACTGAGGCTGATGGAGGAACTAAACTGTATTCGTAGTTGCTTTTGGGGTAAGTCAGCGGGGGATGTTCCGGTCAGCAAATGTATTAATGTCGCCCCTAAGGCGTAAAGGTCGGAAGCTGGAACTGCTTTACCTCCAAACTGTTCCATTGGTGCATAACCATAGGTGCCGATGACTGTAAATGTCGCCCCTTGCGTAGTTGCACGGTTTTGGACTGCACCAAAGTCAACTAAATAGATTTGTTGGTCAAGGCCAAAGATTAAATTACTCGGTTTGATGTCACGGTGGAGGACGGCGGGACTAAGTTCATGTAAATAAATGAGAATTTCTAAGATCTCAATGGCGATTTTGTGAACTTCCGCTTCGGAAAAAAGTTTTCCGCTGGTGATTAATTCTTTTAAAGATGAACCAGGGATGTAGTCTTGGACTAACCCAAACCACAGGAGGCGGTCATCAACAGAGAAATAATCTCGGTATCGCGGAATTTGGGGATGGTCAAGCTGCTTGAGAATATCTGCTTCACGTTCAAAAAGTTTCAGGTCTTCCCACTGTACCTGGTCGCCAAACGCTAAGAGTTTAACAATTACTGGTTCAGTGTTGGTGAAGAGCGATGCTAGCCAAGTCTGACGTCCGGCATTTTGACCGAGTTTTTGTTTCAACTGATAGCGATCGCTTAATATCTGACCTACCTCTAACATATTGTTGGGGATAATTGGAAACAACAGCAGTATTGCGGGCAAGATAGCCCGCCTTACTTAATCTATTCTCCTAAATTTACTTGAGTATTATTGGCAGGTTGTGGTGTGACTATATTATCAGTGGGTATTGGGATTGCTGTAGGTTCTGAGTTTGGCATGGTTGGAGGTTGATTGTTTTCTCCAGGTACTGGGATGGCGGTGGGAGTTGGGATTGAGACGGATTGGGTGGCGGGAGTTGGGGTTGTGGCTGTTTGGGTAGCTTGAGTTGTCGGGTTTTTCGCCCTGGCGATTTGTTCTATTAAGTAACCAATTTCTTGGGCTTGTTTGGTGTTGCCTTGGGCGGTATATTGTCTGCGGGCGTGATTCCAAGCACTACTGGCGTTTTTGTAATCACGGTGATTGTATAAAATTACTCCTAAGTTGTAATAAACAGTAGGATTATTAGGTTGGTGGCGGATGGCTTCACGGTAGACTTTAAGAGCCTGTGAATCTTGACCTTGGGCTAAGAGTAGGTTGCCTAAGTGATTGTAGGCTTGAGCATTTTCCGGATCTTGTTCTACGGCTTGGCGATAGATTGTAATCGCTTCCTCTGCTTGACCTTGTTTTTGTAAGGCGATCGCTAAATTAAAGTAAGCGTCAGGATTATGATTATCAAAGTGGATGGCTTGTCGGTAAGAAGCAATTGCATCTGGTATCTGCCCTTGTTCGTATAATACCAGTGCTAAGTTATAGTGGGCAGCGGATAGTGTGGGATCGAGTACTAGTGCTTGGCGATAGGCGGTAACTGCGGCTTGAGGTTGATTTTGCTTTTGTAAAACGACACCTAAATTGTAATAAGCCTCCGTAAAGTTGGGATTAAGTTGGATTACCTGACCGTATTCTTGGGTGGCTTCTTCGAGGCGGTTTTGCGCTAACAAGATATTACCCAAGTAATTGTGCGCTATGTCAAGGTTAGGGTCGCGTTGTAAGGCGGTGCGGAAGGCTAAAGCTGAACCTTCGAGGTCTTCGCGACCATAAAGGGTGACTCCTCTTTGAAAAGCACTAGCTGCTTCTAAATCCTGGCTGACCACACCTCGAATTGTCTGCTTACTTTCCGAGAATTCGGCAAATTTTGGCGCAGCTAGTACAGATGAGGATGTCGCGATCGCTATTATAGATAAGCACAAGATCTGGGAAATTTTGTTAAAAGGCATGGATTGTCTACCCGCATTTATTACTAGATACTCTGTGCTTAGAGTACCCAAATTTACCTTGACGCTCTCAGCATGAATAATTTGTTGCGGGTAACATCGGCAAGTCAACGTCCCTACCATCAATTTATGCCATTGGTTAGGAGATTATTTTTGTGAATCGCGATAGTGTTTTAGAGTGATCGCGGAACTAGTCCAAAATCTCTATGTTGATTCAACCGACAGTAAAAGAATCAAGTTCTTCTCAAAGCAATGTCTTGATTGTTGGCGGAGGACCCGCCGGACTCGCGACAGCACTCATGTTGGCGAAGCGGGGATGGACAAAAATTACCGTTCTCGAAAAACGCACGTCTGCTGACTATTATGAGCCGGATAAATCCTTCAACTACCTCATCGATGGTCGAGGGCAAAAGTTCACAGACTTACTTGGACTGACTGAATCATTATCCCATCTTGGCGTACCGAATACAGAGTTTTACATCACTCGCATTCAACCGAACGGGAAACGCAAAACTGCAAAATTTCCGGTGAATTCCCACCGCAAAACTGCATATTGGCTCCCGCGAAGAGTGTTTGTCCAATTGCTTTATGAAGAAATTGAACGCAACTGGCAAGACCAAATTACCGTTCTCTTCAATATTCAATGCCAAGAAATTAATCAAATAGCTACACAGGAAGGAATCCAAACGCTAGAAGTTGTCGCTCAGACGCATGAAGAGATTAAGCGATTCGAGCCATTCTTTTTGGTGGGATGCGATGGCATTCAATCGATTGTTCGCAATACTCTCAAGCAGTGGGATCGCAGCGATCGATTTGAGATGAAACAATTTCCTTCCTCAAGTTCAGGCTTGAGATACAAAGTGTTAAGCTTACCGCCTGAGTTTCCACTTGACACTCAACATCAAGACCATGCCGTTTCGACGATGGCTTATGCAATTCGAGGAGCATCGCGAGATCGCACTCATTCGCTCACCCTCGGTCTTCTGCCTCTTAGAGAAGAAACCGCGCCGCGCACTGCGAATATTATCACCTATCCGGATCATCAAATCTGGAGTTTGAAAACAGGCGAGCAAATTCTTCAGTTCTTAGAACAACAGTGTCCCCAAGTGCCAATCCGCCAAATCATCTCGATGGAAGAAGCTGATCGATTTGCCAAAAGTGACGGTGGATTTTTTCCGATTCCGCAATATTGCACTGGATTATACTATCTGCTGAAACAATCATCTGAAACTATTAGTGCGGGAGTATTGCTATTAGGTGATGCCATTCATTGTTGGCTCTACCGTACCCTTTATGCGCTCATAGCCGTCAAAAGCCTCGAAAGCTTTGTCCTGCAAGTATTTTGGGCGAAATAACAGGAATATCTCTGAAATAACAGCAAAGACCTTATCCTGTAAGACTTTCAGCCTAATTCTGGACATGACTACCATAAAGGGAGCGGTAGAGCCTCATTGTTTTCCTCCAGACATCGGACAAGGTGTGAATTCTGCTTTGGAAGATGTGTCTGTTTTGAATGATATCCTTTGCCAAACTCAAGATGATTTGACACAAGCACTCCCGCTTTATGAAGCGAAGAGAGCAATGGATGTTAACGCGGTTGTTCGTCTTGCCCAAACCGCAGCTCCTTGGCAATACAATCAGAATCGCTGGCGAGGGCGACTATGGGCGATGCAGTTTTTTCTCCGCCTTGGTATCAGTCGGCTGATTCCTACAGTCAATCCTCCAGCATTCTTTCTACTCCAAAATTACCAATTGTCTTATCACCCACATTCCGCACTTCAAAATGTAGTGCTTTATGCTACGCGCTTGCTCTCTGATACGAGTAAATAAAAATACTCAGAAGTTTTAAGTAACTTGGCATTAAAAATTAGCAATGAGTTACAAAGTATACAGCGGGTTGCGTAGCCTATGAATACTTGGTTTCGAGCGTTTACAAAGCTCAACATACATTATTTTATCGTGTCAACTTACGTGCGATACCAAAAGTGAGACAATCAAAAAAAACTCAAAAATATTTGAGAGGGAAAAATGTCTCCAACATCAAAAGCAGAAATTAAAAATATCGATCACCTAGGAATAGTAGCTGGGCTAATTGATGAAATAGGAATAGTTGAAACAATTAATTCTAAGTTAGGAATAGACCCTCGTGAGAAGATTACAGCGGGAATATTGGTGAAAGCTATTTTAATCAATGGATTAGGATTTGTATCAAGACCTTTATATTTATTTAGCCAGTTTTTTGAAGATAAAGGAATCGAAATATTATTGGGATCAGGTGTAAAAAGTGATTATATAAATGACGATAAAATTGGAAGAGTCATGGATAAATTATATAAATATGGATTGAATAACCTGTTTATAGAAATTGTATTATCAGTGATTAAAAAATTTAATATAGATCCAAAGTATTCACATTTGGATGCGACATCATTTCATCTACATGGAGAATATAAAACTGATGGAAATAAAGATAAAAATAAAGAAGAAGAAATAATTAAAGAAAGACCAATAATTATAACTAAAGGATATTCTCGTGACCATAGACCAGATTTGAAACAAGTTGTTTTAGATTTAATAACGAGTAGTGATGGAGACATACCATTATTAATGAGAGCTGGAGATGGTAATGAAGCGGATAAAGCCGTATTTGGGAAAATATTAGCAGAGTTTAAAAAGCAAATAGTTTTTGACAGTGTTATGGTCTGCGATAGCGCATTATATAGTCAAGAAAACCTCAAGTTAATTGAACATTTAAAATGGATAAGTCGGGTACCAATGACAATTAAGAAAGCACAAGAATTAGTTCAGTCTGTGGAGATAGAAGAGATTAGTACAGAAGAAAGAGAGAAAAGAGAATCTCAAAATTTAGACGGATACAACTGGAAAGAAGAAATAGTAAATTATGGTGGAATTAAACAAGTTTGGCTAATAGTAGAAAGTCAAAAAAGAACAAATAGTGATTTAGAAAAGCTAGATAAAAAAATAAAAAAAGATAAAGATAAAGTTGAGAAACTGCTCAAAGAATTAAAAAAAGAAGATTTTGAAACTCCAGAACAAGCTCGATACAAGCTAAAAGGAATTAATAAGAAATTGAAGTTTTTTGAAATTCAAGAAGTCCAAACTATTAAACTCCAGTCAAAAAAGAATAAAATTATTTATAAAATGGAAGGAATGGGTCATGAAAAATCAGAAGAGATAGCGATAGTAAGAAAAGAAGCCGGAAGATTTATTTTAGCAACTAATTTGGTTGACAATGAAAAGTTAACACCAGAAGAAATTATTACAAATTATAAAAATCAACAATCTTGTGAGAGAGGATTTAGATTTCTAAAAGACCCCTTATTTTTTGTGGATAGTTTTTTTGTAGAAAATCCTGAAAGAATAGAGACTATGTTATTTTTGATGTCTCTATGCTTGTTAGTTTATAATCTTGGTCAAAGGGAACTGAGAAATAGCTTAAAAAGAGTCAAAATCGGCATCAAAAATCAGCTAGGTAAATTAACGTTTTGTCCGACGTTAAGATGGGTATTCCAATGCTTCCAAGGAATTCATCTTTTAACCTTAGATGGGATTAATCAAATTGTTAATTTAACATCAGAACGCCATTTTATCTTGAGTTGTCTGCCATCATCTTGTCAAAAATATTATTTGCTTTCTTAATCTAAACAAAGTTTAGAGAGTGAATAAAAATTTATCGATATCTGAAGGAACAGTTATTGCTCCGACAACTTTTAGTACTTAAATAACCTGCTTTTATGAGTCAAATCTTTTATGTTTGATATTTTTTCTTGCTTCATCATATTAATTCAGTATTATTTTCTTAACTATCCTAACTTTTCGCTTTTAT
>JBBQRU010000095.1:0-21473 GCA_038214545.1 Cyanophyceae cyanobacterium
TTATATCTCAATCATTGCCTTATTCTAACTGAAAGCTAAAAACTTTTATATTGCAATGGTTGCAGCGATTTACAGGGTCAGTATTTAGTGGCTGAATTTGATCAAATTGCTATTCCAGCCATAAAGGGAGCGGTAGAGCCGAATACTCTTCTTTGTAAGCGGAAAAGGTTCGCCCGGAATTTCATCCTCGGTAATATTTTCCAAAGTTCACTAGCACGAATGCTGTGTCTAACCATGCTTTACTCCGTTGAGCATTTTCTGAATACCTCAGAACAATTACGTTCTGTCCTACCCGATGCAAAAGAGTTTCGTATCTCGTCTTACCTACCAGGGTTTTCGACCTTATTCCCTAGACTTTTGCATCGTTTTTCTTCGTTCCTTCGGTTAGATTAATAGTTCCGTTAGGTGTAGCCAATTCAACCACTGGATTCCCTAGACTCTTACCGCTATAGACCCAAAAATGCGGCGGGAATTAGCTCCAATCGGGTCGAGGTTTTGATGTTGTGCCTCGCCCGCATTCTAGGTTGCTTTTTAAGGCTCTGTTTCACCATAGGAACTCCCCGTTAGCGCCAGTGTCAGCCCACAACAGCCGTCTGATTACGCCCTGGTCCCAGCTTCACCCTCCAGAAAACCGAATCTGGTCAGTGTGGGCAGATAGGGAGTCATACCTGAGTCTGGTAGACAGGTCTTTCACCTGCATCCTTCCGAAAGTTCAACCCTTAGATTGCAGTAATCTGCTGCTGGGTTGGTGAGGTTATTTACGGACTGATTACCGTGATTCACTCACAACGAATCGCACTGGGTCGAAAGCTACTCACTACCCTACTGTTCCTGATTCAATGCTAGGCACAAGCAGGGAAAATTCTTTGAGTTGCATTTTGCCGTCCGCACACTGAGAGCAATTCCCAGCTTACCTCATTCTTACTCTTAACCGAACCGTATTGAAAGTGGATTGACTAAGTTTTTGAATGTCGCATCTGATGCTTCAATTTGTCTACAATTTGACCAAATTGGCTTTTTGGTGCAGGAATCTCAAAAACTGCTGGTGGTAGTGATAGGTTGAGGTGGCGATAGTAGTCCCATATCTCCCAGTAGGGACAACCAGGCTGAATCCGAAAACCTGCCCAGTGGAGATATTGCAGAGGTTGATTGACTGTGGGGTCAAGTAATTGATGTCCTTGAGTTTGGAAATGCGGTGTTCCTGCCCAGTTTCCTGGTGCGCCACCTTCGCGGCGGACTATGTTAAATCGGCGCGGAATCCGCTTCAATAGCATGTAGTTGATAATTGGTTGGTCGGAAGTTTTTTCCGAGAAGTCGAAATATTCTGGATGCGCTGCACATTCGGCAAAGGTTTCATATAAATCATCTTCGGAAATTAGATTTTTCTTAGAAGCCCAAAAACCGCCGTTAAAAATATCTTTAACTTCACTTTCAGTAAAGACTTTATCTGCTAAAACTTTTTGAGAAAATACATTCTTAATTCCACCTAAATGCTGATAATCGCAATAGATGAAATCTGATGTGGCTAAGTAATCGAGATTATTAACAATTTTTTCAAAGACAACAATATCAGTATCAATATAAAGAAATTCGTCAAATGGCCCAAACCAACAAGCTTGTTTGCGGAATTGATTGGGACGGGCGAAAAATTCACCGCCAAAGATTTGGTGTAATTTATTAGAGATGCGCTCAATAAACTCTAAATCTGGGTAAAGTTGTACTCCGTAATATGTGGTGAGAATATCCGCGATCGCCTGATAATTATCATCATAAGGAATCATCACAATTGGTGTATCGGCATCATGCAAGCGGATACTGTTCAACAGAGCGATCGCTTGATCGATCACTTTGTCATTAGCTATAATATAAATTCCTCGCATTGACTAATCCCCTGTTAATAATCCTAACTTTTTCAAAACTCGCGTGCTGAGACTAGGTGTGGGAAATGGATTGTAAACTTTCGACTTGCCGGTAAAATGCGGTATCTTTTCCGGTTCATCCAAAAAACGATAGTGTAAAAATAGATCGCGGTAAGGCATCTCCCAATTTTCACCAGCGCAAACCTTGCCAAATAACTCAGACGCCAAACCAATATAGTGAATATAAGTTAGACGATTACCGTTATCATATAAAATTCGCTCTTTTTCAGTAAAGTGACTGGAAGTTACACAGCAACCTGTTCTCTCGTTTGGCGGTAATTCACGAGCAAAGTTATAATTAGAAATGCCTAAGCGCAAGACTAGATAATTGAGAATAGTCTGATCCGGAGCCATCTCATACAGAACTTCTGCTTCGCCTTGACGAATTTTATCTAAAAACCAATTACGCTTTTCTAAATCAAAAACACATTTTTTAGCACCATAAAATCCCGAACAAAAAGCATTCGCAGCAATTTGCTCCGGTGTAAATAATTCGCCTAGTTTATGTGATGATAAATTCAGAACATGGTCTAAATCCCGATATTGAAAGTCATAAACTACCCAGTCTGTTTGCTCTAACTGTTGAAAAACCGCAGTTAGCGGACTCATCAATAATGTATCCGCATCCATATAGACAAAACGGTCAAAAGGTGCGTCAAACGCACAGTAACGGCGATGCGTACCTAAACGGTGATAGCCAGTAACTTCATATTTACGCCACTGTTCCCAAGCTGTCGGATGAGCATCCCAAATACTCTTAGCAAATTCATCCCATTGCTGAATCACTGCGCGATCGCTATAAAGTTGAACATTTGGTCTCCGCGCAATCTCCGCTGCAATTAATTCAGTATTTTCATTATAAGGATAGACACAGACAGGCATTTCTGAGCCATAAATTGCCTCGATGCTATTGAGTAAAGCAACGAGTTGGTCGTAAACCCGATCGTTTGCTAATGTACAAATTCCATCCATATATATTTTTAATTTATGATAGTTTTCCGGCGAAATCTGACAACCAATTAAGTAGATTCAGTTTGTGTAAGATGATTTGTCTAGCTTCCGCGATCGCGTCTTTAGCTGCATACCAAGCATCTGGTGTCGCTGTCACTTCCCGAATATAAGCAATCCCCTTTTCATCCAAACTAGGTAAGCGTAAAAAGCTACCAGGTGGTAATAATTTATCTGCAGCCGAACCGCCATAATAAATCGGTAAACACCAAGCTAATAAAGAATCCCATAATTTCTCACTTACATACCATTCATTCGCACTATAATTTTCGATAGCTAAATTGTAATAGTAAGGTGCTAGCCCGTGCCATTTATTACTTAGTTGTCCCGGTGTTTTTGCCCAAGTCGGTAAATCCCGACCGTATAAATCAAATTGAATTTCTTGGTTTTGCAATTGCTGTAAAAAATCTAACCGCTGGCGATGGTTGGCGGTGCGGTTGATTCCGGAAGTCACCCAACTACAAGTTTCTGATTTTACCGGCGGTGGCATTTCATTTAATTCGGCAAACGAATTACCTAAATACCAAATTGCTGGCATGTAATCCGGAACCGGCGCAAAATCATCAGGTCCTGACACATAACCACAATATTTAGCCGCCGCGTCATAATTAGCTTGATTAATTTCGACAATTTCATCTAATGGTGGTTCGCGTAACAGGTAAATAATGCGTTCCTTGTCCACACCACGTAATAAAGAGTTAATATCTACTGTTGCTGCTGATTTTTTCCGTCGCCACCAAGGTTGCGGTTGAGGCGGACGCGGAAAATCAAACTGATACATCAAGAGTAAATCAGGCTTAGCTGCTTGCGCCTGCATTTGTATCCGATCCCAAATGCCAAAAGCATGGGGACTTTGGTGCCATAACCAATCGCAGCGATTCAATCCTCCGTATCCACTCACCATTCCGACAATTTTTCGGCTCATTTCCGCACTCGCTAATTATTTAACCATGAACTTTAAATATTCAGTCAACTCTGCATCTCCTAACTGTTGGTCGTCAAAAGAATCAATAGCTTCAAGTAACTCTGTTGCGGATTTATAAACATCGGCAATTAATTCTGTTTGTTCTTGTGGCGTATCTACTAGATCATCTACTAGTAAACTCAGAAATCCCAGCATTGGATTCAGGCGCGTGCGAATCTCATGGGAGATGCGAATAAAAGTTTCATGTTGTACAGCTTTAGGATTTGTGCGATTGGCAAATAATATTCTTTGGAGACTAACTTGCAGCTTAATACTATCTTCAAAGAATTCAATAGTTTTCAGGATTTCTACAGCTAAATCGTAGGATTCTAAAATTAATTGTGGTTGCTGCTGAGAATTAGCCAGCGGCTCATCAATTAATAAGCGTAGTAAAGTAATCATAGAATTTAGCCGCGTCCGAATTTCACCCGCAATCCGGATAAATCTGTCAGTTTTAGTGGCGGTAGTGACGGGGGCTTCCGATTGATCGGCAAATTGCATCGAGTACAAGCGCGAGTAATAACCACCTTTTTGTAAAAGTTCGGTATGAGTTCCCAACTCAACTACTCGTCCTTGCTCTAAGACCGCAATTTGGTCGGCTTTTTGCACGGTAGAAAGACGATGTGCAATTACCAAAGTCGTGCGATCGCGGCTGAGATCGTCGATCGCGCCTTGGACTAATCTTTCGGAAACCGTATCTAAAGCACTTGTCGCTTCATCCAAAATCAGAATCTCCGGATCTTGTAGTAAAGCACGAGAAATTGCCAGTCTTTGGCGTTGTCCACCAGATAACATCACACCGCGATCGCCAATCAGGGTGTCAAATCCATCCGGCATTTTAATAATAAACTCATAGGCATTTCCCCGTTTGGCAGCAGCGATAATTTCATCCTGTGTCGCCTCAGGTCGTCCATATGCAATATTATTTCGTACCGAATCGTTGAACAAAAAGGTATCTTGACTCACAATTCCCATCGCCTGACGCAAGGATGTTAGCTCGAAGTCGCGGATATCTCTACCATCAATCGTAATACTTCCAGATTGCGGATCGTAAAATCTTGGTAACAGATCTGCCAGTGTCGATTTACCTGCGCCTGAACCACCAACTAAAGCCAGAGTCGTTCCACGCGGTAAATGTAAATCGATATCTTTGAGCACCAAGCTGTCATGGTTGGGATAACCAAAAGAAAGATGATGGAAATGCACCGCTGTTTGCATCCCTGTGTAGGGAATCTGACCCCGTGTCATGAACGGCTTATTATCCCGTTGTAAAAAGTCAGCCGCAATATCCACACTCGTGGCGGTATTAGCAAAACTACTGCGGAGTGTATTTAGTTGGGAAATAAACGGTAATAGTCTGAGCAGCACTAATAGATATGTCAGTAATACCGCCGAGAGTGCCGAAATCTGGTTGTTAAAAAAGGCACGGGCTAAAAAGACAATTACAATTAAAGCAACAATTCCTGTCACCTCGCTTACAGGCGCGATCGCTTCGGAATAAACTTGTGATTGAAATTCGGCTTTTTCGCGATCGCGAATTAACTTCTGAATGCGGGTGTACTCTCTATCTTCATTTCCCGTCGCCTTCACAAGACGAATCCCACTGAGTGTTTCCAAAACAGTGATCGAATAAGCGCGAGACATTTCTGACAACTGGGTGCCAAAATCTCGCGATCGGGAAATAGCCGATTGGTTAACTAATGTTACAAACGATAACAGCACTGTCGAAGCGATCGTTAACTGCCAAGAAATTGACAATAACAAAATCACGAAGACAAAAATTGTAATTATCAGAATAATTAATTTGATTGTATTGCCGATCGCACTCGCCGCGCGTGCCAACTCTCCTCCCAGCCGGTTGATCAAATCACCTACTTTTGTCTTGGTGTAATAATCTAAGTCAACATCCAGTAATAGCTTCAACCCAGCTTCGCGCATATCCGAAGTCAGCAATCGCGACAGCGAACTCGATGCCAAGGTACTAGCATAACTAGCAGCATTTTTGAAGACAATTGTCAAGATAATAGCTCCCGTCATCACCACTAGCCGGTAATTTTCCGGCACGCGATCAAACGGGGACATAATTGATTGTAGAATCCCCGGCGCACTTGTTAAATTAACTTCCTGTCCGACAACTTTCAGAATTACCGGCACAATTAGCGTTGTCCCGATACCATTAAACAAAGCTCCTGAAAAGCCCAGGACAATCGTCAGGATAATTAAACCCGGATATGGTTTAGCAAATTTTAGAATGAGCTTGTTTGTAGACATGAAGCATCTATAATTCCCAGCTTAGTAAATATTAACTTATCGATTAAGAGACAATTAAAAAATTACCCATTCAGTAATTTATATTTGATTTGTAATTACGATACATGCTCGATTTTATTTTTATACCGAGCAACTACTAGGCATTAATTATATTGTAAAAATGAGACATTGTTACCTGTATATTTGCGGAAAATTGATTTACAACCGACCAAGTACTTGAGTTAAAGTAGATGCCATCGCTGTGAGACTATATTTTTCGACACATCTGGCTCTTGCCTGCTGACCTTGGGAGTTGGCTTGCGGCATATTTTCAAAAATCTCCGTAATTTTTGCGGCAATTTGTTCCGGACAACTAGGAGCCACTAAATAACCAGTGCCACCTAAAATATCCGGTATATCACCTACTGTTGTCGATAATACCGGCTTAGCCATTGCCATGCCATCTGTCAACTTTAGCGGAAATTGAGCACGAGCCGTTGCTGTATCTCTTTGCGGGACAACCACAATGTGAGCCGCAGCCACCACTTCGGGCATTACTCCTACTGGACACTTAGGTAACTGAATTAACCAACGCCCCCATTTAGCTTGAAGTTGCTCATCATAATTATCATAAGGACTACCACCCACAATTACCAACTTTAAATCCGGCTGATTCAAGTGCTCTAAGGCGATTAAAACATCTTCCACACCCTTGTGCGGTCGTGGTGCTCCAGGAAACATCAAGATTCGATAACCAGAAAGACCATAGCGATCGCGGCTGACATCCGAGTCATATTTACTCGGATCAAACAAATCAGTATCCTTACCATTAGGCACATATACACCGCCAAAACGCTTTTGGAGAAACTCAGTATCAATCGTCACAGCATCAGCTTGCTTAACCAAACCCTCCATCCACTGTAAATATAATGGATGATCGGGAAATCTCAATGCGCCATCTCGCTTCAAAACATCCCGCGCAAATTGCTTGACACTAGGACGATATTGCCAATCATCACCACCATGCCAACTCAACTCCCAATCATCCATATCTAAGATTACCGGACGCCCTTGCAGCTTCTTAAATAAAGACAAACCAAAACTAGTCGCCTTCGGCTTGACAGCATACACAACATCACCATTAATTTTCTTGAAAGCCGTTCCTGCAGCCGCTAAAAACTGGGGATAATTGACACCAGGAACGGAAACAATCGGTAAATTATCAGGTGGAATTGCATATAACTCTTTACCGAAGAGAAAGCCGACAATTTCTACCTCATGTGCCAATTGTTTAAGTATTTGTGCTAGTAAAAAGGCGCGAACAGCACCACCACCCGCTAAATCGCTAACTACCAAAGAAACCTTCATAATTTATTTGAATAAAACGGTCAATCAACTGAATATCTATCAACTTATGATAAAAGTTTCTGAATTTCGAGAGCAAAATACTCCCAACTCAAATGCTCCACTGTTTTCCTGACATTTGTCTCAATTTGAAAAGCCTTGTCAATTAACTGACATATTTCCTCAACAGGACTATCCAAATCAAATATAAAGCCATTTTCACCCTGAACAATTAAATCTGGCGCAAATCCAGTATTGGTAGCAACAGGTACAACATTGCACATCATCGCCTCAACTAAAGGAATCGGACCACCTTCCAGCTTAGCTGGCGAGACATAAACATCCATTTGGGCATAATACTGGGGATAATCCGCATAAGGAGCCTCAACATAAGTAAAATTAGGCAAAGCCTGCATCTCCGCAAACCTCTCATATTTTGACCAATTCTTCCCCAACAGAATAAACTTGCGGTGAGGCATCATTTTAATAATATTAAAAATCCGGTCAGGTTCCTTACGATAATAAAAAGCCGTACAAAAACCCACAGCACCATTTAAACGCTGATGAGGTTGAAACATCTGCGGATCAGCCGCACCCAAAATATAACTAACCTTTGACGAATCTACCCCTTGCTTCACCAGCATCTGCGCGAATTGTGAACACATACAAATCACATGAGTTGATTTATTTAAAGCATAAATCAATTCATCATTACTAATCCCTAAATCCTCGCGCGGATGGGTGTACCAAACTAGTATTTTACTTTTCCAAATATGCGGATTTAATTTCAGACAAGCTGGTAAAAAAGAATAATGAGCAATAAAATAAGCTTTAGCTGGAGGTAGAGAAGTTTCTGTATAGTGAAAGCAATATTTAAAAGAAAAATAAGCCGCCATTTCGCGACAGATAGCCTCAAGTATCCAATCTCGCGCAAAACCAAAAACAACAAAAACTAAATCATATTCAGGCTCAAGTGTTTTACTTTGTAAATAAGAAACATTATAAGGTAGAGAATAAGCAGGTCGAGCTAGTATTCTCTCGATTTGGAATTTGAGATTTTTGAGGTTTTGTTTGAGGGATGGAGTCATTGGCTTTACGAGGGGGGTTTGAAAAATTTCATCACTTTCTGAGACCTCGGTCCGCGATATTTTTCATATAACAAAAATCTTGGTGTGCGCGACATTAGGGGATACAATAATCTTAGAAATGATTTATTGTTTACTTTTATTTTTTTACTCAGCAGAGAGACCGGCATCGGGATAATTTTGCACAATCTGGTGAAGTTATCTTGTTCTCGTTCTCTGATGGCTTCATCGATTAAGAAGTCTAGTCCTGTGTGGCAGAGTTGATTGAGTTGAGGATAGTTTAATGAAACAAATTCGTAGAAGGCGATGTAGTATTGTTTCATGTAATTCCAGTTATTGGTGCGGTTGGATTTGTGTTTTGTGTAGTAAGCTCCAATAATTGGGGTGTAGATAAAGTTAGCACCTGACATCAAGATATCGACGCCGAAATATCTGTCTCCTAAGGCTTTGAGGTTTTCGGGGAATTTAGTTTTATTTAACAGGCTTTTGTGGATCAGCATCGCTTGTTGCAGTGCTGGATGCGGTGAGTCGGCTAAGAAATCGGGAATTAGTAATCTCTGAGTTAGTTCGGCTGAGGTTAATGGACCAATAATGTTTTCTTGTCGTTCGACTATCTCTTCGTTAGCACCAATGAAAACTCGTTCGTAATCTGCATACAAGACTATGTCTGATGCTGGTGCTGGCGGTATATATTCTAACTGAAAGCGAATTTTGTCTTCGTGAATCCAGTCATCGGCGTCTAGATATTGTATCCATTCTCCTTGCGCTTGTTCCATGCCAAAGTTTCGCGATGATGGAAGTCCACTATTCTCTTTGAAAAAATAATGTACTCGCGGATCTTGACTGATTAAGTTTTCTGCTACCTGACGAGTGTTGTCAGTGGAGCCATCATCGATAATTAGGCATTCTAAATCAGTAAATGTTTGCGACAGGACGCTTTTTACTGAGCGTTCAAGGTAATGTCCTTGATTAAAGCAATTAACAATAACCGATACGAGTGGAGCCATTGCTAATTTATGAAGATATAAGTTTTAATTAGTTTAACAGTCATTTTTTTTTAGCTTCATCTCCTGTTACCGATCCATTATCTGTAAGCGACCTGTTTGCGTAAAGTCAAAAATGCAATCAATTTGGCTACGCAACTCAGGGTTGATATAAGAATTGACCAGTAGTGAGGAGGTGAGTAGGCTATATTCCTGGCGGCTGACTTGCCCTGATTTCATGATTCTTTTGACTAACTGATGAATAATTACGTTTGATTGCTCTTGAACTGGTGCGTACATAGTTACTCTCTGTTTATCTTTAAATGTGAATGGTGGTTGATGCTTGCCAAGGAAATACAAGAATTAGATATTTAGGCAAAATGATGCTGACTTAAAAAGTGAGTCGCTTTGATGAACTAGATGTAGGGCAGATGATTTACATTTCCTTAATGTATGCAAGTACACAATAAATTTAACCCTATTAATACTACCTACCCTAGGGAGGATTTACGGAAATCGAAATTTTTTAATAAAAGTTAACGAGCTAAAATCAGTAAAATCACTATAGCAATTTTATGTGCTTTATGTTGAAAATGCAACTTTTTTACACTCTTCGAGTGTTTCCTGGGAAAGACTTGATAATGCCCTATTGTTAGAATTGAGAGAGTGACAAGTGCTTGGGAGAAAGAGGTAATGCAAATAATTCGGCTTAGTGCCTTCTCAGACAATTACATCTTTTTATTGCACGATCCTCAACGACATATTGCTGCTGTTGTCGATCCTGCAGAGGCTGAATCGGTCTTAAAAAAACTCCACGAGCTGCAATCTGATTTGGTAGCGATTTTCAATACTCACCACCATAGCGATCACGTAGGTGGGAATCGGCGACTAATGCAAGAGTTTCCCGCCGTGACAGTTTACGGTGGCGCGGAGGATCGAGGGAGAATTCCTGGACAGCAGGTGTTTTTAGAGGAAGGTTCGCGCGTTGAGTTTGGCGATCGCGTTGCTGAAGTTTTTTTTGTCCCTGGACACACCCGCGCTCACATCGCTTATTACTTTCCGCCGGTAGAAGGTAGTTATTTTGGCGAGTTATTTTGCGGGGATACCTTATTTGCAGGCGGTTGCGGTCGCTTATTTGAAGGTACGCCGGCGCAAATGGTTGATTCCTTAAGCAAATTGCAAGCTTTACCTGACAATACTCGCGTCTGGTGCGCTCACGAATATACTTTGAAAAATCTTCAGTTTGCGCTCTCTGTTGATGGTGATAATACTGATTTACAAACTAGATATGCTCAAGTGCAGGCTAGTCGCAGTCGCGGAGATGCTACCATTCCCTCGGTTCTCGGTGTCGAAAAGCTGACTAACCCATTTTTGCGTTATGATTCGCCAACATTACAAGCTGCTGTTAAGAGTAACCAAGCTGTACAGACCTTTGCTCGGTTGCGGGGAATGAAGGATCAATTTTAAAATCTACTCGTTAGAAGTTAATTATAGATAATGGTTGCGATCGCCCCCAGGAGAACGCTACCATCTTAGTTCTGACAAGAATTCAGGATGCAGCGAGTAGATCGCTTACCATCCCAAAACAAAGCGATCGAAATTCAGCAGGTAAAACAATGGCGAAACGTATACAGTTAGTTTTAAATCAGGATGTCAACAAACTCGGTAAATCCGGTGATTTAGTTGAAGTCGCTCCCGGTTATGCTCGCAATTTTCTGATTCCCCAAAAATTTGCGGTTCATGCGACCCCCGGTATCCTCAAGCAAGTTGAACGTCGTCGGGAAGTCGAAAGACAGCGTCAGTTAGAGTTGAAGCAACAGGCGATGGAGCAAAAAGCAGCTTTAGAAAAAGTTGCCAGCTACAGTATTGCCAAGCAAGTCGGTGAAAATGACGCGATTTTCGGGACTGTGACAACTCAAGAAGTCGCCACTGTGATTCAGCAAGTCACCGGACAAGAAATTGATCGACGCGGGATTACCATCCCCGATATTGGTCAAATCGGTACTTACAAAGCGGAAATCAAGCTGCACTCAGATGTCACAGCGGTAGTCAACATTGAAGTTGTCTCCATGTAGTATCTCAGGAACTAGTATAATCAGCTACATCGTGCCTGATGCGAAAAATTGAGTTTCAATTAGGCACCTGTAAATGCGATTGGATTACAAGATTAATAGTACTCTTTTACTAGTCTCCCTATCCAAAATGCATTTATGGCTGAACAACTTAGTTTCCAAGGCAATGGTAGCGATCGCCTACCTCCCCAAAATATCGAAGCAGAAGAGGCAATTTTGGGGGGAATTTTGCTTGACCCAGAAGCAATCAGCCGAGTTAGCGATCGCTTAGTCAGTGAAGCCTTCTATATTAGTGCTCACAAAGAGATTTATCAAGCCGCCAAACAGCTACACGCCCAAGGTAAACCCACAGATTTGCTGGTAGTCACAGCGTGGCTAACCGATCACGATTTGCTAACACGTATTGGTGGTAAAAGCAAACTCGCACAACTTGTTGACCGCACCGTCTCAGCTGTCAACATTGACTCTCTTGCTTTGTTGGTAATGGATAAATACCAGCGTCGCCAATTAATCAAAGCTGGTAACGAAATTGTCCAACTAGGCTTCGAGACTGAAACCGAGTTACCTCAGGTTCTCGACAAAGCCGAACAAAAAGTCTTCAGTATCTCCCAAGAACGTTCTCAGCAAGGTCTACTTCCGCTGACTGACGTTTTGATGCACGCTTTCCAAGAAATCGAAACTCGTCATCAAGGTGTTGCTTTACCAGGAATCCCTTGCGGATTTTACGATCTCGATGCCATCACCAGTGGTTTCCAGCGTTCTGATTTAATTATCATCGCTGGTCGTCCAGCAATGGGAAAAACCAGTTTCGCGCTGAATATTGCTCATAATATTGCCGCCATGTATAAATTTCCTGTGGCTGTATTTAGCTTGGAAATGTCTAGAGAACAATTAGTACAGCGTCTGATCTCTAGCGAAGCGGGAATTGAAAGCAGTTATCTGCGGAGTGGTCGGATTACCCAAAACCAATGGGAACCACTGAGTCGCGCCATTGGTGTGCTTTCGGATACATCTATGTATATCGACGATACGCCAAATATTACAGTCACAGAAATGCGGAGTCAAGCGCGTCGTCTACAAGCCGAACAAGGTACAGAACTGGGATTAATTTTAATCGATTACTTGCAGTTGATGGAAGGAGGTGGCGATAACCGCGTCCAAGAACTCTCAAAAATCACCCGGAGTTTAAAAGGTTTAGCGCGGGAATTAAATACCCCTGTAATCGCCTTATCGCAGTTGAGTCGTGGTGTGGAGGCGCGGACAGTCAAACGTCCATTGTTATCCGATTTACGAGAAAGTGGAAGTATCGAACAAGACGCGGACATTGTCATGATGCTGTATCGCGAAGAATATTATACCCCAGACACACCTGATCGCGGGATTGCGGAAGTGATCATTGCGAAACACCGTAATGGTCCGACAGGGACTGTGAAGCTTCTGTTCGATCCGCAATTTACCAAGTTCAAAAATTTAGCGAACAAAGGTTACTAAACTAGAGGATTGGGTAAATGCCCAATCCCCATGATTCACTAGCTAACTTTTAACAACTCAACGTCAAAAATCAAAGTAGCGTTGGGAGGAATCACGCCACCAGCACCACGAGAACCATAACCTAACTCCGGAGGAATGATTAACTGACGCTGACCGCCGACCTTCATAGTACTTAGTCCTTCGTCCCAGCCTTTGATTACTTGACCTGCACCAAGCTTAAACGAGAAAGGTTGGTTGCGATCGCGTGAACTATCAAACTTCGTCCCATCTTCCAAAGTTCCGGTATAGTGTACCGACACTGTTTGTCCAGCCTGAGGCTGTGCTCCAGTACCTTCTTTGATATCAATATACTTGAGTCCTGAGGGTGTCGAGATAGCGTTGGCATCAGTCATGGTTTTGCTCGCAATTATGGTAGTGTTTTCACTGACAGCGGCGATTGCTGGTGTTTGGGTTAAGGAAGCTGCAATCGCATTCGGTTGAATACTTTGAGCAAGCAGCAAAACAAACACAGACAGCATAAACCCCACTCTGAGTAAAATTTCCTTCAAAACAAGTCCTCCTGTTTCTAGTGGTTGGGGATAAAAATCGCGCTTTACGCCACAGAGTAGTTTAATGCGAAAATGTACCCTTAACGCCAGAGCTTATTTTCCATATCCCGAACCTGACGTTCCAAACGGTCAATCCGACCGCGCAGTTCGTCCACCTCTGACTGACGCGGAACACCCAAATCTTGCAGCATATTCCGCAACTGGCGCTGCATCTGCGTCTCAAAAGTGCCTTGTTCTGACTTTAACTGTTGTACCAAATCGTCCATCACCGCTTTAGCTTGCTCTGGATTCAGCTTGCCATCTTTAACTAGTTCATCACTGACTTCCCGCAGTTTCTCGGCTACTAGAGACGTAGTGCCAATACCCAACGATACCAACTGCTGCATCCAATTACTATTATCCATTTTGCCTACCTATGACTTCTTTTAAGCTAGCCTACGCCAGGGACTTTAAGTTACTCCCAAATGTAGGTAATAAAGTTATGCTTACGTTATTACAACTACATCTCTATTTTGGCAAACAAAACAAGTGGTAATCGAGTTGCTCAAGATCAAAGTTCCTCCCATTCACCGGGAGAAATTCATCCAAAAGGATGCAGAAATTTGGACAGATGCATTAACTGGCTTTCCCGGATTCCTCAGTAAAGAGGTGTGGATCGACCCGCACGAACCCACATTCGTTATACTAGTAATTCACTGGGCAACACGAGAACAGTGGAAATCTATTAGACAAGAAGATTTGGATGCGATCGCTCTACATTTCGACCAAGAAGTCGGATACCCTTATGAAATAGTAGAATCATCCGAATATCAGGTACGGAAATTCCCCCATTCTTAGGCAAATAGTTCATCAATTGCTACACTGAATCCGGGTAGTATAGTCTGTGTACAAACAGTTTCTCCCACAGTCAACAGCAGGTGCTTGTCGTTGGCGATCACAATAATCCATCGACTTTGAGGAAACACCAACCAAACTTCTTGACAGCCAGATTCCAGATATTCTTGAGCTTTCGCAAATAATTCTTCACCGCTATCATCGGGAGAGGCAATTTCGGCAATTAAGGGGAAGCTTCGCGGAAGTGCAGTCGCATTCGCATATTGTTGGCTCAATTCTGGAGTCAGGTAAGCAACATCAGGACGCCGACCCTGTTTTATGGTGCGACAAAGCGCCTCTGTATATACCTCTCCGCCTTGACCACTGGAGATCATGTAATTTCTCCAGGAATAATCTAACCTTGATTGAGTTTTACTGTGCAGTAAGGTCATACCCGTTTTCTCAACTAATTGCCCATCCACCCACTCCATGCCTTGGATCGGGCGATCAATAAAGTCTTCTAAAGAGAGACCTTTAGTCTCATTTAAGCAAATTTCGGGGACGGGAAGCGAAAGTACCATAATTAATGCTCTACTTTTAAAAATCTTAAATAAGCTTTATAGTCATCCGAAGCCTACACAACTATTTTACAAACACAAAACTGCGGCGATAGTCAGATTCCGAAGACTACACAACTATTTTACAAACAGATAACTGTGGCGTACCGTAAGGCGTGCTGTGCTATCGCTGTTATCACCCCATTTTTTTTTAGTTATAATCGCGGAGCAGGTATTGAAAGACCGGATTAGGATAGAAACGTGGCTACTGCAACTTGTCCGCGCTGTCGTCAAACAGTAAATTCTCAGGCAGTGAATTGTCCTTACTGTCGCACTCAACTTAAAGCTTATGGTCATCCTGGTATCCCTTTACACCGTGCTGCCAAGGGTGAGTATTTGTGCAAAAGTTGCACTTATGAGGCTGATGATTCTTGCAACTTTCCCCAAAGACCTTACGCTACAGAATGTACGCTTTATGAGAATTTGGCAGAAAGACAGTTGGAACGTCCAGCCAAGAGTGAGAATAATTTTAGCAACTGGGTCAAGCGAAATCAACCTTTGTTATTAATACTTGGTCTATTGTTAATCTGTTTTTTGATTACTTTAGCGAAACGGTAATTTGGGGGAGACGCGGTACACCTTCGCTTCTTGTGTGTACCTAAAAAAAACAAGCACACGCTTCGCGAACACGTCTCTACAAGAGAGTGTCAACCAACTGACATTTTCGGTGTTCTGCTGGCTAATTTAAGACCCCTCAAGACGGCTTCTTCCTCAAATACAACTAGGTCAAACCAGAAAGTTGTGCCAACACCGACTTCACTCACCAAATTAACCGCACTGTGGTGCTTTTCGATGATGTTGCGGACAATTGATAGACCTAAACCTGTACCTTCTAAAGTGTGAACTCTGTTTTCCACCCGGAAGAAGCGATCGAAAATAGCTTGTTGGTCTTCAGTATCGATACCAATACCTGTATCTGAAATTTCAATGCGTACTTGTGATGTATGTTTATGAGCGTGAGATTTAGGACTTAGCGGATAGGCACGCATCGCGACTCTACCACCGGGTTGGGTAAACTTCAAGGCGTTACCAACCAAATTAGCAAACACTTGTAACAACAAATCGTAGTTACCGACTACTGATGGTAAATCTGGCGCAAATTCTTGAATTAGTTCAATGCCTTTATCTCTGGCGTTAAGTTGATAAGTCCGGAGTGTCTGGTCTATAGCTTGCGCCAAGTCTACCGCATCAAATTGGTAGTGACGCGAAGATTCTAAACGTGACAAATCAAGCACGTCGTTGACTAAGCGGGTGAGTCGGTCTGTTTCAGAATTTGCCGTCTCCAGAAACTCTCGTCGTTCCGTTTCACTCAAATCTTCGCCATACTCGTGCAAAGTTTCGATAAAAGATTTGATGTTAAATAGCGGTGTGCGTAATTCGTGAGAGACATTACTGATGAAGTGGCTTTTTGCTTCATTCAGTTCGACCTCGCGAGTAATGTCCTGGATCGTAATCGCAATCCCTTTGACACTTTCTCGTTGCAGGTCAAGAACTGTAGTTAGGAGAATGCGGATGGTGCGCTTCACTGGGTGGGTGAGAGGGATGCGGAACTCAGCACTTTCGCGATCGCCTGATGCCATCTGATACAAGGGGCGAGTAATTTCCATTTGCACCGACGATGGCAACTGATCTAAAACACTACTTCCCACGACATTACCACCTTCCCAACCAAACATCCGTCGTGCCGTAGGGTTGACTAAAATTATCTGCATATCAGTGTCTAATAACACTGCCCCATCAGCAATTGTTGACACCAGTGTTTCCAGCTTAGCTTTCTCGGCTGTCAATTCCTCAATATTTTGCTCGTCATAGCTTTCCAGACGTTCCGCCATTTCATTAAAGCTAAAAATTAACTCCCCAAGTTCACCACCAAGAGGTAAGTTAATACGTTGCTTAAAATTCCCTGTAGCAATATTTTTTACACCCAGCAACAATTCTTTAATTGGCTTAGTGATCATCAAAGCATTAAATACAGACCCGATAATCACCATCACCCAAATCGAGATAAAAACAGCGATCGTCACATCACGGGTAAGATGAGAGGAAGTGATCACAGTTGGGTTAGGATTTATACCGATCGCCAGCACACCGAGATATTTATCATCATTGATTAGCGGCACAAATACATCAGTAACTTCGCCATCAGGTGTGATGTGTTGGCGCACCATCGGCTTTTGAGAATTAACAGCATAATTTTCTGGCAGTTGAATCCGCCGTTCAATCGTCAGAGAATTTTCTACCTCCTCTTCCCAAAAAGGTAGTCCAAAAAATATTTTTCCCGCCTCATCAGCGTAAAGCATATAACGCACGCTAGAAGTGCTGCTGTAAAAGCGTTGGGAAAATTGGGAAACCTCAGTCAGATTATTCTCTGCAATCAATGGCGCGACATTTGAGGCGAGTAGCAGTCCCAGGTCACGACCAAAACGGGTGTCACTCAACCGAGCATCCATCTGAATTGTATTCACAGCCCAAAATGTCAAGCCGCTCATGATCAATGAAACGACCAATGTAGCTGCAGCCAGTAACTTGGTCTGGAGAGTGAACTCCGACCACCAATGGGCAATGATTTGGCGGATTGTTTGTACCATACTCAGCATTTTAAACTGCTTTTATTAATTTTTGTAATAAAACCTTACAACTTAAAATTAGCAGCTGATCTGACAAAACGGGAAGTCGTCCCCCCCTCCCCCTATCCCCCACTCCTCAATTTGTTTCCAATATCTCGGCGATAGTACATCTGTTCAAAGTGAATCTGCTTGATCGCGGCATATGCTTGGGCGATCGCTTGCTCAAAATTTTCGCCAATACCCGTCACATTCAACACACGACCGCCATCTGTGACGACTGCGGATGTGGTGGCTTTTGTTCCAGCTTGAAATACTACGGCTCCTTGCGCTTCAGCGGCTTCAATACCAGTAATCGCATGTCCTTTTTGATAAACTCCAGGATAACCACCCGCTGCAGCAACAACAGTAGCAGATGCACCTTTTTTCCAAGCTAGTGGTGGGAATTCTGCTAATCGCTGTTCTACACAAGCGAGGAGTAACTCTTCTAATGGTGTTTCTAATAGTGGCAAAATCACTTGAGTTTCTGGATCGCCAAAACGACAGTTAAATTCCAAGACTTTGAAATCACCTTTGGGATCGATCATCAAACCAGCGTATAACACACCGCGATAATCAATATTCTTCGCTCTTAAAGCCGCGATCGCTTTCTCCAGCACTTGTGTTTGCACTTGAGCCATTAATTCTGGTGTAGCGATTGGTGCTGGTGCATATGCTCCCATACCGCCAGTATTTTCCCCAGTATCACCCTCACCAATCCGCTTGTGATCCTGCGCTGGTAGTAGCGCCCGTATCGTCAACCCATCAGTCACCGCTAAAACAGAAACTTCTTGCCCAAACAAACATTCTTCCACAACCGCAAACTTTCCGGCACTGCCAAAGTGCCCTTGGAAGATCGCCTCAATCGCATTTTCCGCCTGGACAATTGTTTCCGCCACCGTTACACCTTTACCAGCGGCTAAACCATCAGCTTTAATTACAATTGGTATACCTTGCGCTCTTATATACGACTTCGCTGCCGCCGCTTCCGTAAATACCGCAGCTCGCGCCGTGGGAATCTTGGCAAAGTGCATTAAATCTTTTGCCCAAGCCTTACTTGCCTCAATTTGTGCTCCGGCTCTTGTCGGACCAAAAACCGCCAGACCTTGCGATCGCAAATAATCTGTAATACCTAAAGCTAGCGGTACTTCAGGTCCGACGACAACGAGAGAGATACCTTGTTCTTGAGCAACTCGACCAATGCTTTCAAAGTCATCTATCCCTAGAGGTAGATTCCGACAGCGGGTAATACTAGCAGTACCGCCATTACCAGGAACACAAATAACTTCGCGCACTTGCTTTGACTGCAACAGTTTCCAAGCAAGAGCGTGTTCTCGACCTCCGTTACCTATAACTAAAACTTTCACTGATTTCCTCGTGCCTTCGCGCAATATTTCCACAATTATTTTGCCTGAAGTCAGCCAGGGTCAAATTTCACCCTAGCGACTCTTTAGTTATGCTCGATCTTATAATGGTGTTGGTATTGTAAAAGTAAATGTTATTAGATCTCAATAAATATACTGAAGTTAATCGCTAAAAAATCATCTAAATTAGAGTCTAATTGATATCTTAAAGGTTAAAAAACTTAGTCAAAATTAGTTGTATATTCCCGCTTTTTTAGTTTAATCTTTGAATATCTCTCAACAAATAGTAAAAATATTTAGAATTTATGACAATTAATGTAGTCACCGGAGCCGCAGGTTTTATTGGTTCGCATCTTGCAGAAGCGCTTTTACAGAGAGGTGTTCAAGTAATCGGCATCGATCAATTCAACGATTACTACGATCCGGCTTTAAAGCGGCAGAATATTGCCCACTTACAAAAATATCCCAACTTTAAATTAATTGAGGGAGATATCCAGACTTTAGATTGGCAAACAATCTTAACAGATGTCGAGGTAGTATACCATCAGGCGGCGCAAGCAGGGGTAAGAGCAAGCTGGGGTCAAGGCTTCCGCGCTTACACAGAAAGAAATATTAATGCCACACAAGTGCTACTAGAAGCAGCAAAAGATGCTAAAAGTCTCAGCAGATTTGTGTTTGCCTCGACATCTTCCATCTACGGTGATGCGGAAACTCTCCCGACTCACGAAGGAATTGCACCTCAACCTGTTTCTCCTTACGGAATTACGAAGCTAGCTGCAGAGCGATTGTGTGGACTGTATCACAAAAATTTTGGTGTGCCGTTTACTTCCCTACGCTATTTTACAGTCTACGGTCCAAGACAGCGCCCGGATATGGCTTTTCATAAGTTTTTCCGTGCGGTGATGCTAGACGAGGCAATTCCAGTCTACGGTGATGGACAGCAGACACGAGACTTTACATTTGTGAGTGATGCCATAGCTGCGAATTTAGCCGCCGCAACAGTCCCGGAAGCTGTGGGAGAAATCTTCAACATCGGTGGTGGTAGCCGCGTAGTTTTAGCCGAAGTCTTAAATACAATGGAACAAATCGTCGGTCGTACTATCCGCCGCAACCACATTGAAAAAGCAATGGGAGATGCCCGCCACACTGCAGCAGATGTATCAAAAGCACGGGCGGTACTGAGCTATCAACCACAAGTTTCTCTACAAGATGGTTTAAGTAAGGAATGGCATTGGATTCAGTCTTTGTATGCCTAACTGAGTTCACTAAAAATACCTAATAGCCGCACAACTGAGAAAACAAAATTTCACTTCTCAGAAGTAGAGACCCTGTAAATATTTGCCTAAAATATGAGCGAATTATAATACCTATGCCAACTAAGCGATAACTGTTGCTGAGAGTTCTTGTACGTCAGGTGCGTAAACGAACCAAGTAGTTTTAGCAGTACCTTGTTTCGGCTGAAGTGGTCTCCCAAACGCCACTTTCCAGTGATTGCCGCCGTAATTTGCAACATTGCGATCTATAGACGTGATAGAAAATAGATCACCGGCTCTAGCAACATACTTGTCGCTTTCTTGAAGTTTAGGATCTGTTGATTGCAGACGCCAATCTTGCTTGAAAGTAGTTGTACCAACTTCCTTGACTCTTAAAATATATATCATTGGTGTATACCTGAAGAATTGCAGTTTGCTCTTTGAAAAATTCAGCTATTTGCTAAACGCATTTTATATCGTAAATATACGATCGGTATATTCCAATGGTAGTAAATCTCAATTCATATCTAAAATATTTTTCCGATTGGGTAACGAGATTGTGCCGCAGTTTACCATCGGATTAAATGAGTTACAGTTAGAATATTATGTTTTCCAAAAAAACTTTACTCCTCTATCATACATTGAATGTAAAAGCTAGCACATGTCACTCTTCGCTAACACCATTTCTATTAATTCTTTGGCTGATTGTTGTCGATTAACCGTTAAACGGGGAATTTGATAATAGTTTTTCAAGCAACTGTAATTTAGTATTTGATTATTGTACGTGTAGCTTGATAAATAATACTTAGAAGCAGATTTTACGACTTGTTGGTTGTAAGCCCCATAAGGGTAGGCGAGATGAGAGGCTACTTTTTTTTCTGGATCTAAGTCTTCTGTACATGTTCTCAACTCACTTTGAGCTTGCAATAGTTCTTCAACTAACTTATGAGTCGAAAGTTTTGTTAACTTTTTATGATTCTGTCCGTGGGATTGAATATCATAGAAACTTCTTTTAAACCCCTCTCTCAATTCCTGACATCCTAAGTGAGTTGAATCGCTACTTTCTGAAGTTGCCAAAGTGCCAGGATTGATAAATAAAACAACTTTGACTTTTTTACCATATTGCTCTTCTAATTTAGATAAGATAGGTAATAAGTTC
>JBBQRU010000096.1:0-21216 GCA_038214545.1 Cyanophyceae cyanobacterium
AGTTGGGATGGGCTTTTGGATCTGATGGTACAAAGGCGGAATTTGGTATAGCTCGACGTGTTATAGGACATTCTGCGACTTTTGCCTGTTCATTACTCAAGAGTGGTGTATCCCAAGAGAAAATTATCAGAGCTACGGGTAGACTGAGAGCGATCGCCGCCAGGATCTTTTTGATTGACACTTAAAGATCGACCTCAACTTTTATAACTGAAACGTTTATCTTCAGGACTTACGCACTGCCTCTACATATAGCGGTTCGTAGGGGCAATCCCCCTGTGGTTGCCCCCATATATGCCCAGTCTGCGTAAGTCCTGATCTTGTAAGATTTTCAGCCTTAGCGTACAAAATCGTTCCATTGCCAAGAAGTGGGTTCGCCCTAATGTTTGTGTTAAATTTTTAAAGCAGTGATCCGGTATCCCACGGAAATATCGTCACACCAGTCTCGTAAAATTTTATCTATCTCAAAGTTTTGTACCGCTCTTGGTACTATTTCTTGCAACCAAGCTATAAAATTCTGACGTTCCTGTGCGTTATAGTCGCTGAAAAAGCGCTGCGGGTTACTTTCATAAAAGTCTGTAAGCTCTATAGGATAGTCATAATTTTTCGGTTGCTTACCATCGCTAAGTATTGTCAAGCTGAATGTATATGTAACTAGCGATGGGGGGCTTGCTGAAGTTGAAGTTTCTGATGGTACGTAGACAACACCTGAATGCGATCTGCGATAGTTGAGTATTATTTTGTCACCTTGTTTAACACCCGCTTCCCTAAAGGTCAGATTATCCATTAATACTTCATTTGTTCTTTCTAGAACCAGTTGGCAAGGTGTATTCTCTGGTAATCCCAAAAACATTTGTACTGCTTCACGAGCCTCTTTTAAAGTTGAATCGAGCAAAACATCATTGAGGGTTTTCTCCGCACTACCATCCTTTGTTTGAAAAGTTACTACAATCTCAGTCATTCTCATCCCTTGTTTAAATTACTTTATTTGATGTCGTTGTTATCTTCATCTTCTTGATTAGTCGCACCTCTATCACGCCTAGACTGAGAATCTGCATTGTTTTGGCTAGGTAGCAAATTCATTTGCTCCTCAAATAATAGAAAACCCCGACTTTTTTCTTTTTTTGGTTCCAATAACTGTAGACTGCTTTCAGCATCTTCCAAAGAAGGATTGGGCATTTCTTGTTTTAGACGGCTTATTTTATCCTCCAAATTTTGCAGTTCATCTGGTTCAGCATCAGGGTCTGCAATCAGTTTTGCTCTCCGCTCACATAGTTTATCAAGCTCTTCATACTTAGCTTGATTCATTCTAGATGACATTTTAAGCTGATTTTGACGTTGCTCTGTTCTTGCTGGAATCTGTGTTAAAGCCTCATCGACTTTTGCCCTCTCCAATTTTTGTTGAGCTTCAAACAAGTATTTTTCTTGCTCAGTACGAGTTCGAGACAGATTTCGTATGCTAATTTCCAAACCGTATTGATCGATAACGCTCTCTCTTGCCCACTGGTTGATGTAGCGTTCTATAGTAGACAATAGTTGAATATCCGTATATGTGAGCAATTCACTACCAGCAGTCATCAATTTAGAATTAATACTCTTTTCGATGGAGTTTTTGATTTCAGATATGCCGCTAGTCTGGCTTTCTATTCTGCTAATTTGATTACTTATCTCCTCAATCTCTTCACTATTACCTTCTATATCTCCCGCTCTTATTAGCTGAGAGTAATGCTCTTTCAGTGCCTTTAGTTTTTGTCGCAACTGCTGCTGCGACTGCTGCATAGATTGAAATACAGATTGAAATCTATACCAACTACCTGTTTCAATACCTAATATTTTGAAGTCTCCCTTAAACTTAACAGCTTCTCCACCACCTAAAGGAATAATACTACACTCAAAATAATCTACTTTACCCATTAGTATTTGTAAGTAGTCAATAATTTCTGTTTGCTCTGGAATAGGGACAACACTAATAATCTCGACACCAAAACGTTCCTTTAATGTCGTCTCAAGAGTATCTTTTAATTCTTGTTCGACAGATTTTGTATCTGTTTCTGCCGCATAGAAAAGCATATAAAATCTTTCTGGTTCAATCTTACGCAACACCTCCCTGTTAGTACTGTTTACAGTTTTTTGCATTTCGTTAATAATTTGATCCAAACTAAAATTCAGATAATCCTCAATTTTATTGAAGTTCTTAAATTTAGCGTTAACAGTAGTACTTACTTTTACTTTAATACTGGCAGTATTAGTTGAAAATTCCTGGTTTTCATCTGAGATTTCAAAAGTTTCTTTTAGTCTTAAATGATCGAGCCTTGGTAGGGAAACTATATGTTCGATTACATAACCAATAGAAGCAGCTTCTGCTTCCATTGCTTCTCGAATTTTTTGAGATTCTTTTTGAAAATCATCCAGTATGTCTATATACTTCTTTTTCAGCAGCAAGGGTTTAATAATTTTTTCTAGCTTGTTCTCAACCCATGTTTGTAAATTAGGAGATTGTGCAGAAATATATCTCCTCACATCTTGAGGTAACATCTGGAGAGTGTTTTCTACAGTTATTAATTTTGAATAGTTTTGAACTTTACATTCGACTGGATGTTGTATTTCAACAAGTTCTTTTGGCGGTGGAGAAGAATTAGCTACCTTACTGTCTAGATATAGATAGCCAATTCTACGACCTTTATCAGCTAATTTTTGATTTAAATAATCTACTAGAGTATTTCTAACTTTATCTTTTAACTCATAATAAAATTCACTTATTGTAGTATGTTTTTGCAAATAATCTTTAATCTCTGTCTTTAACAGATTAGTTAGTTGTATAGTTCCCCATGTATTTGAATATGAAATTGCTTTGATACGGTCTTCAACTAATAATTCAGTTTGAATAGTGAGGTCTAGTGCTTCATCAGAATCAGAAACATGAACAGTAATTTGTGAAGGGGGAATTAATATATTGTCAACCTGTTTAGCTAGAGAAATATTTAAATCTAGTTGAAGGCTAATTTCATCTCTCGCAGCTTTTTGAATATCTTGTTTTAGGATGTTTACCTTATTTTGATACTGGTTAATAAATTCACTCTCACGTCCGCGAAGGTTATAATTAACCCAGTATCTAATTTTTCTATCTATTTCGTCCCTTACGGGCTTACCAGTAGTAAATAATAGTCGAGCTACTTTTTCTCTATCTATGGGATCGTAGCTAGCGCGGTAATCGATAGTAATACTTAACTTGCGACTGGTGGCAACATCATCTACTTCAATAATTAGGCCATGATTTTCAGCAATATTAGAAGGATTTTTGTTGTCAAAATCTAAGATGATGGCATCTTGTGTTTGGATAGGCGAAATTCTCAACTCCAACCTTAGCCCAACTTCATTTTTAGCTTTGATTTGGAGATTATTCTGCAATTTTTTAATTTCATCAAAATAATTATCAATGAATTTACCAACGCAATCACGGGTAAATTCGTTCACCCATCTTTTTATTTTTTTATCAATTTCTGCTTCTGGAGAACTATCACTGTATAGTGCCTTAACTATTTTTTCTTGATTATTATTTTTATCAGATTCATAACTAGCACGATAGGTTATAGATATGCCCAAAGTCCGGTTATTAGAAAAATCAGTAACTTCTATTCTTAATTCTCTAGGTTCAGAAAAAACAGAAGAGTCGTTAGAAACTATGTAATATACTAAGTTACCACCAAAAGATATTGCTGGTACTTTTGCTTGGGTTTCCCCTGTTCGCTTGTCAATTATTACAACTTTTTCTGTAGAGTAGTTACTTTTAGCTCTAGCAACTGCTTCTGCTCTTTCTACTCTCCGGATTACATTATAGAGAAAATTTTCCTGACTCATATCTACACTCCTTTTTTGTTTTCTAAATTTTTTTGTTGTAATGATTTAAATCGTTTCTTCAATTCTCTCAGCAGCTTTCTCCTGAAAACAAACTGTCTCTTTAACTCCTTATTGTCAGATTCTTCATACTGTATGGATTTGTCTAAATACTCCTCCGTTAGTTCTGTCCAACGCTCACTAATATGTCTTTGTTGTGAGGGAGAAGCTTTATAAATAATCATGCGAAGCAAGTTTTCAAATAAATTTAAAGCTTCTTTTTCTGGCTCTTCATCTTTAAATCCCCATATAATCACGAACCATTCTGCAATCAAGAAGCCAATAATTTTTAGATATTCATTATCATTAACCTCAGGCTGGTTTAATACACATGGAATGGCAAGTTTTTCGTTAGGACTGGGATATAATAACCAACTTACTAAAGTATCGAATTCTCCACTTAAATTGACATTGCTATCAGGACTGCCTTTTAATGGCGCAAACATAGGATATACATAATATCCTTTACCATACCATTTTAACTCTAGTTGTAATGTAGTTTCTACACAGTAAGCAAATAACAGCCATAAAGCAGCTTGATTTGATAAAGAATATTGTGCGGGTAGAATCTTGTCTTCAGGCAGCCATTCTTTGAGAATTTCAAGCAATTCATAAATGTATTCATAAAATCCACTTTCCCATAACAATTCTTCTAATAAATTAGAAATATCTGATTTTATATCATTATCATCTAATTCACTATCTAACAGCTCTCTCAACCAATTCAATATACTTCTTGCTGATTGCATTCCTAGCAATCCTGTCCGCAAATTTAGGGTGATTAAATATCTGATAATTAAAAAAGCCAGCTTGCGTTCCTTGGGACTTATCAATCTCTCTAAAAATTTTTTAGCTATAGTTTCACAATGAGAATACTCAGACTCAATTTGTAAACGATGAATTAATATTGACAATCTTTTAAGGAGATTGTCATGCTTTCTTTCATCCTCATTTGCAATTTTAATGAGTAATTTTATAAGCCAATCTTCTGCATAATCATTAGGATAGTAAACGGCTGCTCTTACTGCTACATTAATTGCACTATCTGCGACTTCTTGAGAATTATCAAGTAATAAGTCTATTTCTTGTGTGCGTTGTAGTTGGCGCTCAAAATAAAAAATTTGCTCGTTCTCAAAATACGCTAGAAAATTTTCTCGTAACTCAGTAGAAGAGAAATTAATAACCTGTTTCCCATTTTGTCGTTCGACTTTTAAGTGGCACTTCTTTAGATATTGGTCAGGTTTATCAAAGCTCTCTTGCCAAATTTTAACTAATTCCTTTGTTTCACCGGCTCCAATATTTCCTGCTCCAGTTAGTTGACTATTTGCCAAATTACCCAATCTTCTATCATTAATAACAATAGATTTATTTGAAGTAAGTGGGATATATTGTGTTCTACCTTGTAATAATAATCCAACAATCCGTTTAAAATCCTGAACATTTAGTCCAGGGAATAAAGTGGCTACATAAAAAACTAAATTCTCAATATCACGATCTTCTTTGAACAATGTTTTAGCTGATACTATCTCACCTTCTTTAGCTGATTCACTTTTATTATTTTCCTGTTCATTCTTTTTGGTTTTACTTTCAGTGGCATTTCTTTTCCTAAGTTCATTTTCAATTTCTTCTGTATCTGTTTGAAGCTGGTACAGCCGTTGTTCAATTGTTTCGGACTCTTCGTTAAGTCTCTTTATCTTTGTTTTTTTTGGATATTGTTCGCTAAGAGAATGTGTTTCATTAATCTCTTGTTGTAAAATTTCTTTTTCTTTAAATAATCTATCATAGTCTTTCTTGAAACTTGCTATCTTTTTCTCATTTAGATCTCGCCTTGTTTCTAAAGTACGATCTGGAATATACTTATATTTATCTGTATTTTTCTCTTCTTCTGTTGAGGATTGATTAAGTAATTTCTCCTTGTCAACTTTATTACTATTTTCCTGACCACCTTCAGCACTGCCTCTAGGAGGAGGCGGCATTGGGGGGTTTACATCACTCAAACCCTTCTCAGGTCTGTTGCTGCTTTTTTTATGATTCAAGTTACTTGTTGTAAGACCACTCTCTTCGCCTTTTCCCTGATTAGCAGGAGATCCTTTAGCCGGACTGCCGCTTTGTTGTGGTTCTGCTCCTGGTTCAGCAGTAGATATTTCAGGTTTTTTAGCTGGAAATTCCGGTTCTTTTTCTTGGTTATTTGTAGACGAGGTTTCATCTATCATTACTACTCAATCCTTTTGTTTGTAATTACTCTTAAGTCAGTTCGTCAATCTCAGCTTGTAGCGCTTCTACTTTTAGTTCGTGTAACCGAAGCTCTTCCTTATAGCGTTCTTTTTTTAGATTTAGCATATGCACCTGCGCCAGGTTATTTCTATTCTCGTTAATTTCACTATCCACCAATTCAATTAGTTTCTGTAATTCTTTCACTGGGTTTTCAGCAAGATAAAGTTCTCTCTTGAGACGCTCTATTTTTCTCTGCTTGGCAGAATTCATACCATTTCCGAGCCCTCCAGGTTTAATGTTAATAATTAAATTTTCAAGCACTCCTTGCCAACCGTTTTCCAAAGCCTCTATAGAAATCGCCAACCCCTTATCTTTATTTTCATTCATTAACTGAGAAAACACCCCCACAACGTAACCACTCATTTTATCAATTACAGGGGCACCACTATAATCAGCTTTTAAAGCATATTCGCTATTATCACTAATGTATAAATTCCAGGTGCGATCACGTTCTGTATTCTCTCTTATTTTTCTCCCGTCTAACTTACCCCTAATCTCTTCAATCCTACGAATTTTGGTATCATCAGTAGAAAACCCTACTGCAATAAACTCTCTTGCATCAGCGTCTACCGCACTTAACTTTAGTGACGGTAGTTTATTCAGCCTATCTCTTACTGATAAAACAGCTAAGTCACAGCCGTCTTCATCACCTAAAGCTTCTACCTCCGCCGGATGACCAGCAGCTTTTACTTTATACTCTCCGCCTAACTTGCTTACTACATGGGCACAGGTTAATACATACGTTTTCTGTTCATACTGATGGATAACAAACCCTGTACCAAAGTTTCCACTGTGGTTATTATCACTGCTAGTGACTAAAATAATTGCATCCAATAAATTTGCATTCATGGTTCATTAATGGGTTTTACTACTAGCTTTAACCTTGGTAACCTATGTATTACCTTACACCTTCAAAAATGACGCTCATATCAATTCAAACTTGCGACCTCTGAACGAAAATAGGCTCAAGCGAATTTAAGCGTGAAGTTTTGCCACCTCCCACTAGCCAAATTTTTATTGCCTCTAAGTAAAACATAGCTGAAACTCTATCCTTTGTCAACTATTTTTTCGATTTTTTTTAACATTTCCCCCAGTTGAAATACGGGCGATTATAAGGACACCTAGAGCCGGTTCGGTACCAGATTGCGCCAAGATAGCATATTTTGACAATCCCCGGTCGTCATACACGGGGATTCTTGGTTCGCGGAGCGAACTTGCCTCTACTGAGTTTCCTCTTTAATCGCTGCCCACGCTCTCTTTGCCGCTGCTTGACGTGCCATTTAATGCTGCCCACGCTCTCTTTGCCGCTGCTTGACGTGCCATTTAATTTAGCTCGTCGGCAAATTTATATTCAGCAGCTAAGGTCATTATGATAAACTATCGCTTATAAGCTTGTCAAGTGTTGACTGCGAATGAATTAGCCGTGTCGCCCTACATCCACAGGATTTATCGCAGTGGTTTTGGGCTTCCCGGTCTACTGTAGATAACGATAATAGAGCATTGACTAGATCTTTACAATCCGAGACATTATGGGAAAAATTAAAGTTCATCTGCCATCGACACCAAGGAATCAGTACAATGAGAAAAAGCTAGCTCACAACGCAGTCATTATACCTACCGCAGCGACAGGGCTAACAGCTCTAGCTACATCTAGAGGCATATCCCGATCGAATCTGCTAGAGTGTATTGGGCGGGATGAGTTTGCGTTGTTGGCACGGGAAGACAGTGAGGTGGAGTCGTGAGTACCAGCGTTAGCATTTGCCTAAATCCTGAGTGTCTAAAACCTGAGAATCCTGATGGGACAAAATTCTGTTTGAGTTGTGGAACCAACTTGGCGTCACAGTTGCGCGAGCGGTACCGAGTTATTTCTTTACTGGGTAGCGGAGGATTTGGTCGTACATTTCTGGCAGAAGATACAGGTATGCCTTCGGCGCGTCGGTGTGTAATTAAGCAACTCAAGCCTATTGGCAACAACTCCCAGATTTACCAATTGGTGCAAGAACGATTTCAACGGGAAGCTGCAGTTTTAGAAGAACTGGGAGAAGAAAGTTCAAGCATTCCTAGCCTATATGACTACTTTACTAATGCTGGTCAATTCTACTTGGTTCAGCAGTGGATTGATGGTGAAACTCTGACCCAAAAAGTAAAAAAGCAAGGTAATTTAAGTGAAGCTGATTGTTGGAATATATTGATGAATATTCTAGAGGTGTTAGATTATGTCCACTCCAAGGGCATTATTCATCGGGATATCAAACCAGACAATATCATTCTATGTCGTAAGGACAGCAAGCCTGTATTGATTGATTTTGGTGCTGTTAAAGAAACAATGGGTACAATGGTAACTTCTCAAGGTGTACCCACGAGTTCGATTGTGATTGGCACTCCTGGTTATATGGCTAGCGAACAAGCCGTCGGAAAAGCAGTTCGTTCAAGCGACTTGTACAGCCTGGGATTGACAGTAATTTATGCGTTGACGGGAAAAATACCACAAGAATTGCCTCTTGACGATGACACGGGTGATTATATATGGCATCAGTATGCTCAAAATGTAAGTTCTAATTTGACCGCTATATTGGACAAAGCAATTCAGTTGTATCCGCGCGATCGCTACTCGAAAGCTAAAGATATGCTCAATGAGTTGCAGTCTGGCAAATCCACCCCACCGGTTAATGTTCCTCTGAAAACATCTCGAGGAAATTATACCCAACTGCGAGATCTACTTGCAGCAAAGAAGTGGCAAGAAGCCGATCGAGAAACTGCTCAAGTCATGCTGAAAGTTGCAGGGGTAGAGAGCAGAGGCTTTCTGAATCGTTCAGACTGTGAAAATTTCCCTGGTGATGACCTGAGTATTATTAACCAGCTTTGGTTAGAGTACTCTAATGGGCGCTTCGGGCTTTCTGTCCAGAAACAAATCTGGATCGACAAATGTGGTGGGAAGAGAGATTATGAGACGGATTGTAAGTTAGGCGATCGGGTAGGATGGCGATCGGGAGGCTCATGGAAAAGCTACAACCAGCTAGATTTCAGCCTAAATGCCCCCCCCGGTCATCTCCCGTTGGCGGGTTTTGGGGTTGCGGGGGGTTTGAATGGTTGGTTTGGTGTAGGTTCTCTTCTTTGGCGTCAAGAACTGCCAAAAAATTAATTTCTCATTTGCTCATAAACCATCCTTGAAATATCTGGATAAATCTTTTTATCTTTGTAAAAACTAGCATCATCACCAAAAATTACCAATATGTACTGAGTCTTCTGGTCTGGACTAACTACAATAGCCGCATCATTACGGTTCTTAAAAGTCCATCCCATTTTGGACATAAATAAAGCATTTGGCGGTAAGCCTTCACCTAAAAAACCTTCAATAGGATTGAAATCATGATTTTTCCACGCATCTGGATGTAAATCTCTAGTCAGCAAAGATTTCATTTTATTACTATACTCTTTTGATATTGATTTTTTCGTGTATATCTCAAATAACAATCTAGCTAAACTATAGGTAGTTACATAGTTTCGGTATGGTGTAATCTCATTGCCTCGTATTTGTAAGTCTCTACCTAAAGGAGGGTCATTCTTTATATAGTCAAGTGGAAAAGACTTTTGACTAATATTAATTGGGGAATATCCAGATTTTTCAAAAAAACTATTTAGAGAATAACGCCTTCCTATCCAATCTTTGAGTTGTTCTGGGGGTAAATTATCACCTGATTCTGTTTTAGTTATTCTATCTACAATAAAACTAGCTGATGGATTATGAGAGTCTTTTATCATTTTGTACAAATTTTGTTCAAGTACTGGGGTCTCCTCAAGGACTCCGGCTTTATATTGACCATATAAAGCTACCATCCAAAACAATTTAACAACGCTGGCTGGGAATCTAAGCTCCCGATCGAAGTGGGAAGCATAAGCACAGCATTCTGAGCTATTCAAATCAACCAAGCTCACCGATAAACGATCTACTGGTAAGCCTCTAGATTGAACAAAACTAACAATGCTATTAACTATAATTTGTAATTTTTGGTTTGTTTTAAATGGAGGATCTGTAACTACATTATAACTCCAATTTTCGTTATAATTACTAGATTGCTGTCTAGCAAAATTGGGGTCAATAAGTTTTACTGTATGTGTAGGGTTATTATCTATACTATTGTTTTTTAAGTTGTTTTCTAATTGTAATGTCATTTGATAAGCTTTTACTTCTGAATCTGTATTTATGATAATTGAGTAATTTCCAGTATCTGGCAAAATAGTTTTAGACGAACCCTGTAAACTTATATTACTTCCGTTTGGAGTCAAAAGAGTTATTTTATTGTTGCTACTTAAATTGAAAATTTGTCCAGAATTTGCATAAAATTGGTAGCAAATCTTAGTCTTAAGTTCACCTGTTAAAGATTGAAAGTTATTACCTGTCAATGTAGAACATTTACGACTAGAGTCTGTTGTAGTCATGTTATTAATTTGTAATGCCCCTATCCCCAAAATAGTTAATATTAACAAGCCGACTCCGGCTACAAGAGTTATTTTTTTTTCTTTTCTAGGCTTACGATAACGCTTTTTCATTGATTTACCTTGTGATAATCAGAAATTTTCCAAACTCCATTTGCTTTTTCAAATAAATAAATAAAATCGTCTGTATATGCTCCTGAATTAGGCGAATCAATTCCGTTAGGTCCATGAAGATAAAGTTCTTCAGAAACATTCACGGTTATCCAAGGTTGTCTTCCGATATTGGAAAAATCAACAATCCTATTAATCCTAGAATTATTATAGGTATAGTATGAATTATGGCTGCGAAGCCAAGCAATACGACCAGTCTCTGGGTCAGAGTCCATAGTTTTATTATAGAGTTTTCCAGTAGTGTATTGTTCAACTAAACTTGTATCAAAAGGGGGAGCAAATATACGTGCTTTGGCATTATACCAGTTCCTAACTATCTCAAATGCCTGATCCTGGCTAAGATCGGCGAATTGTGTAGAGGATGTAGGTGAACTTGGGCTTGTTGTAGTTGTTGATGCAGGCACTGAAGTCGAAGATGCTGCCAAAATACCTAAACTCATTTCTAAATTAAATGGTGTCGAACCTTGAAGTGCAGAAATTTGGATAGTATATTTTCCATCTTTAGGCAAATCGCCACTACTTAATAACTGGGCATCTTGAGTATAAAGCCAAACACAAATATTATCGCTAGTACGATAGCTAAACTTTTGACCCGACTTACCTTCAAAAGTGTATCCAATGTATTTACCAAAGCTAGCTTGACCAGATTCCTTAGTAGTAAGGGTGCTAAGTCCAATAGGGTTAACATTTTTGATATCTAAAGAGCCTGAAGGTTTTTCTGGACATAATTTGGCTGCGTCGGGACTCTTTGAGTCAGATTGAGCTGATTTTTGACTGCTACATCCACAAACCAGCAGTAAAGTAAGCAAGATTGATAGTTTATTCATAATTCTTCTGTTACCTCCATTTATGATTTAACTCAATTTTATCATTCAATAACTTTGGCTTTATCAACTGCCCATCTATTGTTTCCTTCATCCCACACTAGAAAGATCCGCAGATGATCTGAGGAGATTTTTCCAGTTTTCATAAAATATTTCAACTGAATATCTGCTGTAGCTGTGGCAGCATTGGTATCCAATACCCTTAGTTCCTGAACTTCGACAAATTTCATTTGTGTCCACCATTCTAAAAATGAAGTGTAACCATCAGGATGAACACTTTTATTAGTTTGTAAACTGTAAGACAGCTTACTCCATGCAGTTTCATACTGATGGCTACTAATACTTCCGTAGTATTCTTGTACAGTTGTGGCTGGTGATGGTCTATCAATCTCCTTGGTAATTTTATTATCTGGATTGCTCCTAGTAAGTAACGGTGATGTTGTTGTATAAGAGCGTGAATTGTCTGGAATTGGGCTAGCAACATGAGAAGCAGATGCCTGAGCTTGAACAGTCTCTAAGTTCATTTCAATTTCAAATGTAGTAGATCCTTTAGGTGCAGAAATTTCCATTGTATACTTTCCAGTTGTCGGTAAAATACCACTACTCAGTAATTGATTATCAGGAGTATAAATCCAAATACAGACATCTTGATTTGTCCGGTAGTTCAACTTTTGTCCAACCTGGGCATTAAAAGCATATCCAATGTAATTATTAGAAGTAGCCATGCCAGTTTTTTTTACAGCTTGGGTATCCAGAGAAATAATTTCAACATTTTTATTAATTAAAGAGCCTACAGGGTGGTCTAAACACTTATTAGATGTATCTGATTTATTTAATGTAGATTGAGCTGAATTTGGGGGTATTGTATTACATCCGGAAATTATGAATAAGAGGGTAAAAGAAACAAATGGGGATTGAATAAAAAGTCGTTGCCTCATAAAATTTTATCCTAACTACTCAGTTTTATTATCTATTTGCCAAGAATCTTTTTTCGGATCATAAAGTACGGTAATGTATTTTTTTGTATCATTAATTCCTTGTCCATTATTCATAATATATTGTAGTTCAGTATCAAATATAGCTTGTTGACCGCTCTTCTTGATAACGCTAATTCTACCAATATTTATCCTCCTAACACTACTCCACCATTCTCTATATTCAGAATAACCACCTGATATTTGTTGATTTTTAAAATTATCAGATAGTCCACTCCAAGTTTTTTCATACTGCCTATTATTCAAATCTGTGTAGTGTTCTCTGATAAACTGTTCAGGTGATTCCAGAGTTCCTACAGTCATTTCTAGGGTAAAAGTTTGAGAACCACTAGGAGCAGCAAGTTGAATGGTGTATTTTCCTGTCTGGGGTAAGTCTCTCCCTTTGAGTATTTCTAGGTTGGGACTAAAAACCCAAAGACACAGGTTGTCTGGAGTATGGTAGCTAAGTTTTTGACCTGCTTTAGCAGTAAAGGTATATCCAGTAAAGGTTTTATCGCTCACTTGACTAGATTCTTTGACTATTTCGGTGTCTAGGGGAACCGATTTAATATTTTTGGTTTCTAGAGAACCTGAGGGTTTTGCTGGACATTTGGGAATGGCATTTGCATTTGGGATGGCTTGGGATTGAGTTTGCGATCCCACTTGACAACCACTAAGTGTTAAAAGCGTTATCAAGAAAGGGATGATTTTTAAACCGTTACATTGCCAGGTAGCCATAGGACGAACAAGTAATTAAATGGTTAAAATTGATTGCTAACCCTCTAGTGCTTCTCGCTTGAGATTTTGCGCCCAGATCCAAAAAGGTAGGACACCACCGAGTCCTATGAGGATCACAGCAGAGAAGACCATGCTTAGTCGTACAATTAGAGGGAGCGATCGCCCAAATATGCCGATGGTGTATGACTTCCGTTCTGACTGCACTGAAGTATTATTTGGGGATTGAACTACAACACTAACATCATGTTTCGATCCGCGATCGGGATTCGGTTCAGTGTAAGTAATTTCGTACTCACCTAATAAAGCGTTCATAAACAGCTTGAATTTCTCGGCGACTTCATAAGCCTTTGCCGAAAACTCAGCCAGACCTCCGGTTGCCTGAGCAATTTCTCTTAAACGATTCTCATCTACAAATTCTTCTTCCGGGACTTTACCCTCGCCTTTACCAATGTCGGCACGGGTAGCAGCATGGTGTAAACCGTATTTTTTACTTAGTAGCTGTGGTGTTAGACCGTAACCTAAGGTGTGAACCATTATTTGCTCATTGGACTTTAAGAGTGGAATCAGTTTTTTAAAATCTTCAGCTTCATTGGGTGTATTCTGATATCCGTCAGACAGCACAATAACTGATAGTCTTGGCTGAGGTTTTGGAGACCCATCTGGCAGATAAAAGCGTTCATCTTTAGTATTACCTAAAAAATGTACAGCTTTACTGAGAGGTTCATAAATATTTGTAGAAGCACAGGGAACTTGACTAGCTAGGTACTCCAGATAGGCACTAAGTTTAAAGTCATTAACTGGAAAAAATTTGTCCAGTTCTTCCTTAGTGACTGGATTGCCTTTACAACCAGGACCTGGTTCGCCAAAAGGTACGATCGATAACTGAGTATTAGAACCGCGATCGACTAAAATCTTACTCATTTCTTGAACAGCATTAATTGCTCCCTCAATTTTAGTTTTTCCTTGACTATCCTTCTCCTTCATACTACCACTATAGTCTAGTAGCACTATAATCCATGCCGGAGGTGGTACAGTTTCTTCAGAGCTTTTCCAGTCTTTATTTTTAAACTGAACTGCTTTACCGTCTACTATCAAGCTAAAGTCGGTCTTCTGTAAGTCCATAGCAGGTCTATCGTCAGCTTTTGTAACTTTGATGCGAATCGTGATTTTATCTTCATTGACAGACGGACTGCCAACAATTTCAACTTTCTTTACCTGACTCCAACTGGGGCTGACAAAAAAAACAACCATTAAGATAGACAAGCTAACCCTGCGGGTCCAAGAAACGATTGTAGTAGACAAACCTGAACATTTTATTTCCATATTTTAGATCCTCATCTTTGCTATAAAAAGCCAATACATTGTTATGTTTTAAGCGAATAGGCTGACGCGAATTTAAGCGTTCCCCATTAACTTCGATAGTTTGGTAATACTCCTGATTAGGAACCAGTAGGGTTTCCCGATGATTTAGTTGTATATCTGCGACGTGCGGCGGCAGTCCGGGAATAAAGATATTTGCAGTTGGTTCGGAACCAATTGTTACTGTGCCCTTGGTAGGTAGCTGAATGGATAAACCTTCTTCAATTTTATCCGTGTCACTATCGCTGACAAACTTGAGACGTGGTTGCTCAATCCGGGGATGGGCATCACTTAATATTGTTGTTGATGAATCATAGATGCGATCGCTGTTTATTGTGGTATACTCGAAACCTGCACCTGCTCTGAGAGCAGCCATATAACTGGGTGATGTGGAGATGCTAAACACGAAACCAAGTAGCATTCCTAATATAGAAAAACCTAAGGGATCTTCAACACCACTTATTTCTTTAGGAAAATTACCTAGTAATTGTCGCAGTAATTCAAATATAAATGCGGCGACAAGACTGGCAGTGCTAGCCCCAAACAGGCTAATCCTAAAACGTTGCCAAAAACGTTTGCGATCGCCCGCTTCTATGCTATGCCACCGCCAAGTCAATCCTTCAGCAAGTCCAATTGAGCTACCAATGAGTAGCCAACCTAGCGTCCTGACGATGGGCGTTGGTACGCGAATCTGAGGCAGGAATAATATTTCGGATATGCCTCCGGCGATTAACCCTGCGAGTATTCCTAGTCCACCAGCAATGATAACAGGAAACCAAGCAATCCGCAAGGTTAGTTTTGGGCGGGTGGGGTTACTGATAAAAATTTCAGTAATCACCATCCCAATTGCTAGAGAAAATGCGATGCAGGGAAACAGCACTATTTCTGGGAACTGCTTTAATAAGCCCAGGTCAGTTATAAAAAATTGACCTAGATTCCAACCAATTATTGCTGATGTTACTCCCGCTAATATGTAAAGGTAAATTCTCATTCCTACTATTACTCACATTATTTTCAACATCATGTTCATTAAAACTATATTTATGGGGGACTACTAAGAGTAGATTTAGGAGTAGATGTATTACTGGTTCCTTGTAAATTATTTTTTACTTCCTCTAAAATGTTTTTAAAAGTTTGACTATCCTTCGTAATAAATCCATCAGGTTTGTTTTTACCTTGATATTTTTCGTATAAATACACTGCTCTTATCCATTCATCCCGTGTAGTTGCTTTTCCTTCAATTGCGTCTTTATAATCAAGGCCGATACTTTTATCTCCACGAGTAATAGTGTTTTTTATTCCTTCCTTTATTTCTTGTTGATTATAACCTAATTCTGCTAATCTTTTTTGCATTTCTTTGATAGCTTCTTTAGTTTTATTAAAATTGGTTTTTCCCTGGTTTAGAGATTCTAGAGATATTGGTGGTTCTCCATTAATACCATTACTACTAATATTACTTCCTGGTAAAGACGATGATGGCGTTGAATACTCAGACCCAGGTTTGCTTGACGGACTACTATCGGTGTTATTGGTATTCGAGTTATTAGCAGAATTGTTACTTGGAATAAACCTACCACCGAGGAACCCTACTATGAGACTAATTACCACGAGAACAAGTACAAATGCAGCAGGCACGCGCATACCCCCTATTTCTATTATTATGAGTAAAAACCTTTCTGGAATAGTCACTTCTCTGGCGATCGCAACATCATAAACATAAGTATGAATATCCCACTTGTTAGGACAAATTTTAACAAATATTTTTTTGGGAACTTTACCATATCCTACCTGATAAAACAGCGCTGCAATTTCATAATTCTTTAATTCTCCAAACAGTTCAGCAAGTGGCTGATATTTTTCCTGAGGTTGATACTGCTTTTTAAATCGCCTGCAATAATTTCTTAATTCTGTTATAATCTTTTTCCATTCATTATCATCTATCATTCTAAAATTTTGATTATTTTCTTGGCTATATCGGCTCATTAAGCTTAAATCATTATCAATGTCTTGATTGACTCCTTGAAAATAGCAGTTGCTCCAAATTCCTTTGGGTGATTTTAATAACCATGTTACCACTTCCAACAGTTGCTTTTGATTAATTAAGGTAGGTATTATTAGCTTAACACCTTTAGTAATTCTACTGTTTAAATTTTGCCCCTGCCCATAATTTTGGTTTAAATAGTTTTTAATTTCAGATTGAAAATTATCAGCTACTTGATAGCAATCGTCTTGTTTACTCCGTTTCTGCATCCAAGATAGGTAATTTTGTAATGTTTCCGGAATCACCATAGCTTGAAGAGTTAAAAGTCGCACCATCTGAGGGTTATATATTGCCTGTCGGAGAGCATCAGTAGCACCTTGTCCATCAAAAATAACTTTCCAGTAGTTGTCGTCAATTTGGGGATTAGCTAAGGCAGTTAATATAGTTTGAATCTGCTCTACCTTGATTTGCTCCCTACCAATCAAACCCTTAATAGCAGATTTAATGGGCTGTTCCTCTGCAACTGGTGCAGGAAGTTTAGGCGTACTGACTATAGATTTATGTAAAATTTGTTCTGCCCGTTCACTAGCAGGCTGAATCACTTTAAAACGTGTAGGCTTCTCCAATGCCTCAACCTTAAATGCCCAGGCAACAGGCTGACCGTCGGCATTCATGCTTGCCATTTGGTTAATTATTAGTGGGGTGCATGGTTGATCAAAGGGAATAATTACAGGTGCAGGATTATTAAGTAAAGACTGAAGATTATCTGATAAGTTGATTTCAGGCAGATTAGAAACCAGGTATTCGTTAGGTTGCCCTACTACTTTGCTATCAAACGGATCGAAAACAGGCAGTTGCCCAGTTTTCCGCTGAGACTCAATCCAAGCCAGTATTTTCAAGATATTCTCTGGTCCTTCACATAGAAAATAGCGATACATAGAAGCACTGCGACCTCTATCATCCCTGCCTCGCGTGACTACAGCCACTACCGACCAAACTTCGCCATTTCCTTGAACCTCACGACCAATAATAGCTGGATCGTCACTAGAAGCCCCCTCAGCAACGGCAAATTCTCTATTGGAAATCGAGTTCTGGACGGCAGGAGGAATGGGGTTAATAGTTTTGTTCATGTATTCCCCAGTGAACCCCCTTGACACCCAGTTATCGGGAGTGCCGTCTGGTTGGATACCCGTGCTGAATTCATGAATTTGAATTTGTGTTGATGTAGTCATATTTTTAATCCTTATCTAATTCCTTGTGACGCTCGCCTGTACAAAGCCAGTAAATTGGAGACACTAAGCCAAATGGTCGCCAATGCTTAGGATCTCTGATTACAGACATAGTACCATTGCGATCGCGAGTTATTTTTTTTGAGTTGGACTCTGGGAACCGACTACCCAACATTCCGAATGCCGAAGTTGTAAAGTAATCGACGCTTCCTGTTCCTACTTGTTGCCAAGCCTGTAACGTTCTATATACTTGGCGGAAACGTTTCTGTGTTAAATCTCTAGGCTCGTGCCTACTCACCCATAATTCTGACAGTTCACACTTTGTCAGCACTAGGGCAAGACGACGCTTATTACCACCAATATCAGTTTGAGCGAGCGCCATTAAAAATTTATCCAGACCTTTGGCATACTCAGAATCCTTGCCGTGAGTAGTACCATCTACCAGAAACAAAATTCCCTTTGCCTGTAGACAATCCTGAATGTAATTTTCTAGTATCGAGTCACCCACTTTATGAATTAGATCGCTAAAAAATTCTCCTGAATAATCTTTACAGGTTATATTCAATTTTACCATTTTTGTTTGAATGCCTGCCCTCGGATTTTTAAAATAAAATTGACTCTTCAGAATAATACTCAGACCATAATCCTTGACATCATTGACACTGGGATTCAGGTCGGTTTGTTCCAATCTTAACCCCTGTTCTAGAATATTCTGAGCTCTCGCAATCAATTCAGCTCCAGCTTCTTGATCCCCAAACGGGGTAACACTCTGGACTGGGCTATCTGCGTTAGCATTAGGCCAATATGCCAGAGATGCCATATAGGCAGTTTTACCAGAGCTGCGATCGCCAATCACCCGAATTTGGGCATCTTGATCGCTGATAACAGGCTCACTCAACTTGTTTATTTGATTTTTCTTCAACCAATCTAGCATTGTCCATCATCCTTTTTTAACCTTTTTACCTTCTTTCCCCAGCCAATAGAGAGGTTCAATCATATTATAAGGTCGCCAGTGTCGTGGTTCTCTCAACACTGAAGCTGGTTCGCCGTCAGTTAGCCTATCTGCTCGATTTGGTCGGGGATTGTTTCGTCCTAGCACTCCAAATGTAGAAATTGCGTAAAAACGTAAATTTTTTGGTAAAACTCCATCGCGCAGAATTTTTCTTGTCTTAGGTAAATAAACCTCAAATAAATCAAGCTCTGGGTCAATCCGCCCTGACCATATTTCTCCTCTTTCACACTTACTTATAGCTACCGCTAATCGTAAATCTTCACCTCGCCCATTAGTATCCATTAAGTGGACAAATTGGTTCATTACTTTTTTGTAGAAATCATCAGTACCTTTTTCCCATCCGGTTAAAAGAATTAAGCACCCTGTTACATCCGTAAAGCATTCCTTAATAAATTCTTCATGAATAGAATTAGAAAAATTTGGTTCTATTATTTTTTCAAAAACTTCTCCTGGATAATCGCGAACATTAACTTGAATCAGCTCTTTTTTACTAAAAAAATATCTCTTGGTATCTATCCTAAAAGAATAGTGTGGTAAATCATATACAGTTTGGATTTCCTGTCCGATCACCGTTGCTTGAAAATCTAATCCTTGACAAAGAATATTTTCGGCTTTATCTGCTAACTCTCGCGATTCAGGATTCTGAGGTTTAATATCAAAATTTTTTGCCCTACCAAATGTCCTCCTATTATCAGGCCAGTATGCTAATGCAGCTAGATAGGTGGTTTTGCCTGAACCTCGTGGACCAATGACACAAATGTTACCCATTTTTATTCTCCTTACTACTTGGCTAAAAAGCTACCTAGATAAATCCAGGGTAGTTCCAATAAAGCACGGTTTTTAATACTTGTAATAAAACAGCGAACTGCTAACCTAGAACCGCTTTTATTAATTTGTTGAATCTGGGAATGAATGGGCTTAAAATATTGTTGAAAAACATAAGCATCGCGTTGTTCCCAGTTCATTCTAGATCCTTTAGGTATGAATTCTAACTGAGCAGCTTCTCGGTCAATATCGCAAAACAGATCGGCTTTATTTAAGCAAATTACTAGATGTTTAATTTTAGTACAGTCTTGACGAAAAAAGTCTACCCACCGATTAAACCTGTTACACCATTGCTGCTTGTTAATAAAATCATAGGGATTATGACCAGGCTTGATGATTTCCCGGTACGGTGGCAGGATCAGGATAATCCCTTCGCTTTGACAAATAGTATCTAAAAACTTTTTCCACTCAGCTTGCATGAGTGATTGCCAACTACTTCTCCAGATTTCTCCTGGGGTATCTATCCACTCTAAAGAAATTTGCTTTTTTCCCGCAGGGAGTTCCACTTGAATTTCTATATCACGATTATAAATTGCCTGTTCTCCATCTGTTTGCTTAATTGTACCTTCCTTTTCATTATACAATAGTTGTTTTAACGCATCATACTCTGGGCGAATAACCTTGACGTACTTACAATTACGATTGGCTAATTCCATTGCTAAATGTGTTTTGCCAGTTGCTCGATCGCCTATATAAATTACTCCCATGCACATCACCACCTTAATTATCTACGCTGAATAATTTGTCAGACTCATATAGTTTGCCAGCCTTTGTTGATTGTCAGTCAACTTCGTTTGCTGTTGCGTTTGAGTTGCTTTAGGCTACCAGCCGTTCTTCGGGACAAATTTGAAGAACGCGATCTGCGCTTCGCTATCGGATGAAACCCTTGCAGGCTGGAACCCTTATATCATCGGCTTTCCCGCATTAGGTTGGTAGTCTGGCTTTAGTTGAATGTGAGGCAGGCTGCGTCGAACCGGTAGCTTCAGGATTCTCTTTTCCCTGTTGCACCTGCCGATCTATGCTCTGACGCTTGAACAGACTTTGGCGATCAAGATTCATCATAAAACCCTAGTCGATTATTGAATCGTTACATTCCCATAATACATGAATAAGTTAAAACTTTTATATATAAAGTTTTGCAAATTTTAGTTAAGTTTTTTATCAAATATGAGTACTCATACGCTCGTGTTAAGTTTGTTAAACTACTGAAACCAAGTATTTATACAGACAAAAAGTCAATTTTTGCACTTGTTTGTATATGCTAATACAAAATATTTTAATGATTTACGTATATTTCCGTAAGCAAAAAAATCTTCCCGATCTTCCTGAGGCAGAAACTGATGACTGAACATTCACAAGCGTTGCCACCTGGTTGCCTACTCCGCCCTGCCCGTGCCGATGATATGTGGGCGATTCGATTTTTGGTGCTAGGAGCCACACTAGATCCCACTCAATTGCGCTGGCAGCAGTTTTGGGTAATTGAGTGTGATGGGCATATAGT